>JBIJBX010000209.1:0-4616 GCA_044344995.1 Oligoflexales bacterium
TCCGGCATTGGCGCTGGTCGTCGTGTTGGCTCAATCTGCCTGTAACCTGTCGAAGAGCCCCTCATCGGGCGATAAACAAAATAGTGACTTACCAGAGACAACGACTACAATTGAGACACCAATCGCCATTTTGTTCGGAGCGCCGCAAAGTAAAACAAGGTTGAATAAATTTGAACTCAAGTTCATGCCGAGAGATGGAGTAGTTGACGCGAGTTATAGCTATTCGCTTCTTCAAGCAAGTAGTTCGTGCGAAAGTGCCACTTATAGTTCGTTTGAGTCAGTCGGCAAACCGCTTCAGATCAATCTTGAAAAAGACGGCAAGTATCTTCTCTGTACCCAGATAAAATCCGTCAATTCTGCCGCCGTTTTTAAATCATCTTTCACATTCGAGCGTGATACTACGCCACCAAGTGCCTTTAAAGTCATCGTTCCATCATCCATTTCTACAACTCCGAATTTAGACCTCAGCTGGGAGCCAGCGGATGGCGCAGACTGGTATAGAATTGCCGTGGGATCTAGTCAGGGTTGCACAGAACCCGTCCAAGTAAAGCTTGTAAGATCACCTGGTGCTTCGATTGGCCCATTTGTTACCGGTCAGTATTATCTTTGCGCAGAGGCAGGAGATGATACGGGCAATACCATTCCAGCTAAGAACTATAATGAAATATTTGAAGTTAATCTTGGAGGGCCATTAGCGGTATTGGCGCAATTGCCTTTGGATTGGACGTATAATAGCTCGCTCAATGTAAAAGTATCTGGTGAGAAGCTGACGCATTACCGCTCCAAGGTGGTTAGTGCCGACTCAAGTTGCGAGCTGGAGGATGGTTATTCTGCTGCCGCTTCGATTGATCAGCCAATCGTAACTGTACTTCAGGGGCGTTCCCTGAAACTTTGCGTTGTAGGAAAGGACTCTGCGGGTAACTGGCAGGCGTTTTCTAAGGCTACAGAGTTTGAGTGGAATAACTCTTCGCTTGGAGATGTTACATTCGGCCAGTACGGCCTTGCTGTTTTAAAATTTGACACCACTACGCCTTGCCCCAATGAGAATCCTGGGAGCGAGAATCCTCGTACTGTTTTCTTGAGGAAGGTTCTGCCGGCAGAGGATGGAGCTGTGTTTGTCATCGGCTCTTGCCAGGCCAAGGAAGGCCTAAGAAATAATCTAAAGCCTTTTCTGGTCAAGTTGAAAGCTGACGGGAGCATTGACGCCGGCTATGGAAATAACGGTTTTTTCACACCGCCAGATCTGTTGGTGGGTAGCTACGGATCCTGGCCGACAGATCTTGCCTTTGATGGTGCTGGAAAATTGCTGATGTCTGCTATTTCTACGGGTCCTGATCTTTTTGATAGCTTTCTGGTTCGTGTTAATTCAGACGGGACCCTGGATCAGAGTTTCGCAAACTTACTTGGATATCGTAGATATCAATCCGACTCTGTTGAGACGATAAATGCAAGGGGTTATAAGTCATTTAAGGGAGTAAAAACGATTAATAAAATATTAATTAGTTCTGATGGATCGATATATATTGGTGGCAATTTGATTTCGGCCACGGATGGGCACTCTGTAGACCAAGATGCAAGTGTTTCGTACCGTATTCAAAAGCTGTGGTCAAATGGTGTTGCAGATGATACCGATAATTCATTCGGCCAAGGTAGAATTGTGCTGATCCCAATGCAATATCAGCGTGGAATTACTGAGGTCACTTCAGCTAAATATTGGGATCAGGGTAATTACGTTATGGAGGTTGGGCTCTCCGACCTTATGTTTACTGACGGAGGTGGATTGCTGGGAGTCGGCTCCCGTCAGAATAGTTGTGAGGGTGTGTGCGGTCCTCAAGTTTTCAAGCTGAATCAGGATGGAACTTTGGCGACGACCTGGGGGGTATCTGGATTCGCTCAGTTACATTCGTCAGGGTATGCAATTCCCCAGCGTATTATCTATGGTATGAATACTGATGTTTATTATTCGGTAGCTTCTATCCAGCCCAATTCGGCATTCTCTTGGTATCAATCTTCTGTACAAAATTTTGATTTGCATCCAACGTTTGACTCTTTATACTTACCTACTGGTCAACGAGTAAACAGGCCTACGAGTCGCAGGGATAAGATTGGGTCGACGGAATTTCCTAATTTGAATCTGACTAGTACGGTGTTTTCCAATAGCGTTGCCGCTCAGGCTGTGCTTGCTGGATCAGCTTCAAGTCGAGTGAATGTGATGTATTTTTCAGTAGACGGCGGGGCTTTTCTGGAGAAATCTGTTCAAACTGGAATTTTGGGCAGCGCCACGGACGCAGCACTTGATCGGAACGGAAATGCATTTATTCTTGGTGTCACTGGTCGCTATGGCGAAAATCAAGGATTCATATTCAAGATTCCAAAACAGTAACCAGGAGCTTACAATTTGGCTACTCTCGAAGACAATCCATTTTTTGAGAGTGACGGAAAATCAATATAATCGTGGTGTTGCGGATGTTCGTAGTCTGTTGGACAAACCCGACCAGTCTTCTTTAGACGTTTATCCAATCAACATTCTTCCCGCGGCAATCAGCAGAAATAATCCAAAAGCTCGGCGAAGCATCTGAGGATTCATAGCAATTGCCAGATGACTTCCGAAGTATGCGCCAGCAGCAAGTCCTAGCGCGATCCAAAGGCCTCCGCGAAGGTGGTCAGCCGTGATTTTGCCGGCCTGCCAAAAATTCCATACGGCAAAAATTCCTACAGGTAGAAGAAGTGCGATGAGAGACGTTCCTAAGGCCGCGTGCTGATCCATTCTCAGAGCAAAGACTAAAATGGGCATTATGACAAGCCCGCCGCCAATTCCGAACAGGCCAGAGGCTACGCCTGCGACAACACCTGTGATTAAAAATGCCCACCATGCGCCTGTCACGACTTATGTCTCCTGATAGCCAAAATATTTGGATTTTTCATATTCTCGCACATTGTGTTAATAACGAGAAACTCAATTGCGAGGGGCAAGCACTTCTCATGACTACCACTTGGCATGAACGCTGGCGGGAAAACAAAACGGCCTGGGACTTAAACGGCCCCCATCCTTTGACGCGTGAATTAATTGCGTTAACCGCAAAACTAGTCCCCGGGGAACCAAGCGGAAAGTGGATGATTCCTGGTTGTGGCAGGGCTCACGACGTCAAAGAACTTTTTAGAGCTGGCATCAAAGATATTGTCGCAAAAGACCTGGTGCCAAAAGCCATTGACGAGGCGCGAAATCTCTATGGTTCATCACCTGGCTTAAGTCTTATTTGTGGTGATGTTACGGATGTTTTAAAGTCGGAAGAATCAACCTTCGGCGGCGTTTTTGATCGGGCGATGCTATGCGCCCTGAACGGTGAACTGCGGTCTAAATATGCTTTGGCGATGACTAGTTTGCTGAAACCAGGCGGCATCTTCGCGTCTATCCCATTTGCCGAGACAGGTAATCCAGAATCAGGCCCACCTTTTGCCATCTCGGAAAGTGAGCTTCGGGAGCTTTTTAAGCCCCACTTTGAGATTTTACACCTTGAGCCGCGCGTGTCGCCGGCTTGTGACCAAAAAATACTCAAAGAATGGCTTTTTTTGGCCAAAAAACGCCCCTAAAATCCAAAAACCTAACTGGAACTTGCACGTGACAATGGCTATAGTTGGCCCTTCCAGCCGCCGGTTGGCTAGATTTTTAAATAGGTGTTCACCATGACAAAAAAACATCGATTTCTTGAGCAGCTAGGCCATGACCCATTCGTCGACGAAGATGTTGACCAAACACAAGATCAGGTCAATGAGTTTGCCGACATGATTGCCCATGAGGCGTCGCGTGGATTTGCGCAGCTAAGGCAGGGTGACAAAGTCGATGCGAAGGTCATCGGTATCATTGATGGCAGTATCGTCTGTGATGTGGGCCAGCGTAGTGAAGGCATTCTGCCCACAGATTCCATGCCTAAGGAAGAAATTGAGCGTTTTAAAGTTGGCGAGACTTACTCTTTGTATGTTAGCTCCATTCGAAACGGCATTGAACTGGCGACTTCCATCTCAACTCGTAATGCGGGCGTTGATAATCTGAGAGAGGCCATGAATACAGGCCTTCCCGTCGAAGGAAAAGTTACTGGAGAAAACAAGGGCGGCTACACTGTTGAATTGGCCGGCGTTCGCGCCTTCTGTCCATTCTCCCAAATGGATGTCATCGGTGGCAAGCCAGCAGCCGCTTTTATCGGACAAAACTTCAAGTTTAAAGTTATCAAAGTAGCTGGTCGCGATGTGGTGCTTTCAAGAGCGGCCCTTCTGAGGGAAGAGCAGTCGGCTGAACGCGAAAAAGTGCTAGCTAAACTTCAAGTGGGTGAAACTGTTTTGGCAACGGTCGTGAAACTGGAAAGCTTTGGTGCATTTGTCGACATCGGTGGTGGACTGAATGCCTTGGTGCCTATGAGTGAACTAAGTTGGAGTCGACCATCTTCGGCTCACGCGGTTGTGGATGTTGGCCAGAAGGTTACGGTCAAGATTCTAAAGATTGACACCACTGGCGAGAGGCCCAAGGTGGCTGCGTCGCTCAAACAAGTCGAAGGAGATCCCTGGGACGTTTCAGTTGAAAAGATTGAAAACGGCGCCGTTGTTGACGTGAAGATCACCAA
>JBIJBX010000210.1:0-4586 GCA_044344995.1 Oligoflexales bacterium
CGAATTAAAAAGGTTGCGGACATTAAACAAAAACAGCCTGCCTATAAAATAGGCACACGCATTATACTCTAGTGGATCTAAGGGGCTGATTCAAGTGCAAATTTTATGAATTCTAACGATCTTTTTATTACAAAACGGGCACAGTGAACCCCAAGGGATTCTACAATCACTAATAAATACGGTTGTTTAGTAGTGCTACGAGGGGCCGTGACGTGCCTAGAACCTATAACCAAGTCCCAGGGCGAGCACGGGAAGTGGGGCCTTGGTTGCTCTTTTTAGCTCTGCCTCAGCTTTAGCTGCTAGGTCGACCTCACTTTTAGCTCTTAAGTCACTCAGAGCGCCTGAGAGGGATTCGGGCGTGCCATCAGGCGCGACGATGGCCGCTTTGATATCGGAAGCTTGTGATGTGGTCACTGGCGCGAAAATACCAAGTTCTGCATTCACTGCCCAAGCTGGTCCAAGGTTGTAAATCCAACCGGTGGCCAGGCGAGCGAAAGTTGAAATCAACTTAATGTCAGCACTGATGGCGATGGTATTACGCGTTTGAATGGCGGCACCGTCATTGCCGCAAGGAGGTTCTTTGGCGGCTTCAGCCACCGTGCAAATCCGAAGGGGCGAAGAAGCATCTCCCGTAATTTTTATGCTTCGTACACCGCCTGCTAGTGACGTGTACCAATGACCGCCAAAAGGGTGCCAGGTTACGCCGGTGTGGAGATAGGGACCCCAATCTACTTTAAAATTCATATCAAAAGCTGGATATGCAACGGCGATTGTTTGTGATTGATCGGCCTTGATGACGTCGCTCGGCATGGACACTTCCACGTCGATGGGAAATGGCGCACTTAGAGCAAATATGAAGGCCAATTTTGATGAGAAACTGTAGTTGTAATCAAATCTGACGATTTCTGGGCTACTAGCGTAGAGCGAAAATGTGCTGCGGCGATTTTTTTGCGGGGTGGGTTCAAATTGGGCTTCTGACTTTTCGGATGGTGACTCACCCGTGTTAGAACTGTCTTCCGTTGGTTTCTGGCGCCGTTTATTGCGTTTTTTATTTTCCTCATAATAGTAGCCTTCGCGCGTTTTCCCACCGGCCTTCCAATTTGGCGGAAGACCATCGCTCTCCTGAGCGCTGGCAACACCATGACCGTAACCCGCAGCCAACAGAGCCATAAGGACTGAAATTGCAAGGGAAGGTTGGGTGAGCGTCATCCGAATAAGAAACTCCTGGCTAGCGACCTATTGTCAGGACATGGGGGACTTTTTGGTCAAAGGTGCATATTTCTAGTTTACCTGAAATTATCGTTATTTACACAGAACTTGCTAAATTTCAGATCAGTTTGTCCACTTTTTAGGCCGGTTAATCAGACCTGCTAATTGTTGCGAATCTCGGCAAGCGGTGGTTAAATCCGGCCAGTTATACACATGGCATAAGGCTTGTAAGCACTGATGACTGCACATTTGGAGCAATCCATAAAAGATCGTTTAAGTCGGCTTGGCAAAAAGTCTGCCAGCTCGACGTCTGCGACTGCGTGTGCTCTTTCAGCCAATGTTTGTAGCAATTGTGCGGGGCACAAGGGAGTCCAACTGTTGGCAGATGCGCCAACCCTTACCGCTAAAATTTGTGACTGCGTAAAGAATTGCAAGTTGTGCGGTGGTAGTTGTCTAAAGCCGTCTTCAGAGGGTAAGTCAACTGAGTCCTCGCTTGAAAATTTCCAGACGGTCTCATCCTGTGCCTCACCCAGCCCAAGAAAGATTGTGGGATTGATCAATGAAGCGAAGATTCCTTCTCGCTACCTTGAGGCCGACCTTGGGCGGTTTGATGGATTTAATCCCAGTGAGAGAACGCAAAAAACCACCATTGCGAATTGGCTAAAAGGCTTGAAGCCTGGTCAGAGCTCCGGATTGCTTTTGAGTGGTCCTGTTGGGATTGGTAAAAGCTGGCTCTTAGCAGCCATGGCAAAACATCTGGCACTACAAGGGTTCTCGGTCCGGTATGCTGATTTTTTCCAATTGGTGCATGAGCTGCGCGAAGCCTATGCCAGTGACCAAGCTGATAAGTCAAGCCTTCGTCCACTTCAAAATGTCGATGTTTTGATTATCGATGAGCTTGGCAAGGGCAGAAATACTGAGTGGGAGCTCAGTGTGGCCGACAGCCTGATCAGTGACCGTTACAATGGTAATAAATGTATCATAGCTGCGACAAATTACCCGCTGCGGGGCAGCAGTGTGGAGCATCAACAAAAACAGATAGATTACCTTCGGGCAGAGGGTGTAACCAATCAGATGAATGCTGTTACATTTGAACCATTAGCACAGCGAATTGGTTCTCGCATGTTCTCGCGGTTATCAGAAAATTGTATCTGCATGGAAGTTAGCGGAACCGACCGTAGGCGGCGCTAACGTATGGCCACTAGCAGTGATGTCCAGTGTCGAGTGCCTGCCCTTGGAAATTGGTCAAAGGAAATGCATTTGTGGGGCGTTGATTTTACAGCGTCATCCATTTCTCTTAGTCGCAAAGCCTTCGCTTGTTGCGAGGGTGATGGCATCAAGATTTTGGATCGCCAAGCAAAGACGGCAGAGTTGTGCGGGTTGTCGGCGCGATGGGGACGTTTGACATGGTTTCTGCATCAGTTAAAAGCCCTGGATGCCGCCGAAAGTTTAACATTGCTCGGCGCCGGTCAGCGTAGTGCTGATGATGAACTCAGCCGAAATAAAGTTCGTTGCATGCTCAGCATGCTTAATTTTTTCTTTAAAGATGAATTGAAGGATTTGCTCAAGTCTGAGAAGGGCAAGCTACTCGACGCAATAAAATTAAGAAAAAGAATGCAGATGGGCCTTGCTACGAGCGAGTCTGAAGCGATGATTGAGGCTTCGTTTCAGCATGTTTTATTTCAGATGGGCGCGGCGTTGATCTGGCATTTTGATATGGTTGTTTTGCCGTATCGGATTCCTGGATTGGCACGCAGTGCGCCAAGCAGCAAGTTGCCAATACTCCCACTGCCGGTAGCAGCTTGGGACGATTTAATTAGAAAAAACCCCATCAAACGTAAGGTGATCTTGTTGGATGGTGTAAGTGAACTTTGGAATCCTAATAGACTCGAGCTTTTGGAAGCAGCCATTGCATTTGCGTCGGAGCGCCAGATTCCCGTATGGATTTTTGATGACTCAAGTGACGTTGCGGGCGTGAATGAATCATCCAAGGCACCAGACCGCAGTTTCCGGGGTAGCATGAATCGAAAACTGGGGCAGTTGCGATCTAGGCCAGCAACACAGTGGCTCAGTGAACAGTCGCTCAGCCGTCTTGGTGAGTTGGTTTTTCTTGAGCCAAGCAAGTCCAACCCTCAGGGAATACCAGAGATTGTATAAAGTATTTGTGAAACGCCTAAATAGTCCTGCTTATAATCTATAAAGTTTAATTTTTCTTAGTCGAAAACCCCTACAGATCATCCGGAGGGTCTTCGACTATGCGCGTACTCAATGAGTCAAATTCGCAGCTAATGTTAAGGGGGTTCACGGGCTTTGCGCGCTCCGCCCTGGTCGCTGCAATGTGTTTGGCGTCAGGACTGAGTTTGGCCGCAGATAACCAGCCCATCGAAAGAGTGATCGATGATAGTAAAGTGATGAACCGGGTTCAATTGGTTGGTGTTATTGCTGACGGAAGCGGAAACAATAAAGGCATCGCTGTGATCAAGGATACTGAAACTGGTCGCTCCTACGCCATTAAAACCGGCGATAGTCTGCCCGGTGTTAGTCACATCGTGTTGACCAATGTCCAAAGGGACGGACTTGAATTCAAATCCTATGATCAAAAATACGTGGTTCGCCCCTACATAAATACGGATTCTACGGCGAAAGCTGCAGAGCTCGCGGCGCAAAATCCAGCTAACGCTGAGCAGCCTGACGATCAGCAAGAGGGGCCCGGACTTTTTGAAAAGTGGGCTGTCGGAGCAACCGAAGGAGATGCTGGTAGCATCTCGTCAGAGGCACTAAAAACTCTGCAGAGAAAATTTGAGAGCTTAGGCAAAGACGAATCAAGGCAAGAACGGATGCGTGCGGCCAACGCTCCTGCTGACGCCCCAAGCGTTACTTCAGATTCTGAAGACGGCGTGATTTACGAAGAGGATGCTCCCGAAGATTTTTAAAGGCTCGAGTGGCTGTTATTCGTGTGTTTGTTCGTACCAGCCAGCATCACGCCTACGTTCGTGGATTAAAGCCCACGCAGCACCACAAAATAGCTTGCCGATTGCGGTTAGCTCGGGATCGTCCATGCTGGCTTCGGCGCGCACGACAATGTTCAGTTGGTCGCACCCCGCGGCGATCTGTTTGAGGTTCTCAAGGTCACTCTTGGCCTGAACGAGCGTATCAAAGAAGACCACTTTGTATTGACGTTGGTCGTTTCCAGCGACCACAGTGGGTTCTTTTGGCGGACGGTTTAATGTCCTTCGTGGCTGAATAGCGCTCTGAAAGCTAAATTTTCCAGCCTGCCCCTGGCGACTTTCGTTAGGCGCGCCATTATTAGACTGCGCCTGGCTCTGCCGGTCACGAGGAGGATGCCTGCCATCGTGTTTGTGGGGATGACCCTGGTG
>JBIJBX010000211.1:0-4570 GCA_044344995.1 Oligoflexales bacterium
AGTTGCCGATTTAGCTAAGGCTTCTTTGTTTGTTGCCGAAGCCTCTCGTGGCCTTCTAGAGCCATCTGGCTGGGATTGCCGTTGTTTTTTGAATAATTTTTTGGAGGAACCAAGTTATGGAACGCCGTCGCACGGTATTGCTTAGACATTTGGTCAGCAGATTGAAACGCAGTTTCAAAGGTGAGCAAATAGCCGCCAGTGTGGCAATGAGCATAATGCTAGCCTCCTGTGGATCTGAGCCTGAAAGCCGTTCTGATTCTGGCGACGCCTACGCCTTCCGCGGTAGAGATAAACTAGCTAAGCCACCAAAAGCTTACTATGACACCTTGCTCGCCGACCGCATGCAACTTGCTAATGCAGGCATGCTTCAAACCGCGCAAGATCCCGTCTTATGGCTGAATTTTGCGGGCGCTACCGTCAGCAAAGGCACTGATCTCGGGCAAAGCTTTTTACCATGCAAAAGTCAGGCAAAAATTCCTCCAGCCCCCGTCTCGTTCGATTCACAACAAGAGATCGCTAATATGGTTGCTACGCACTTTTCAAATGCAGGCGCCAAGGTCAACGTAACCACCGATCAACCTGCTAGTGGTGACTACACAACCATCCATGTGGGAGGAAGCTACGCTAATCTTGGATGTAACTCGACTGCTTCGCCAACTGGACTTGCACCGTTTGACGTTGGCAACGCAAACCCAAGCGACATTGGCTTTGTCTTTCCACAATCCAATGACCTCGCATCCATTGCCCGAACCATTGCTCATGAGGCTGGTCACACCTATGGTTTGGATCACTCCGATAACAAAGAAGACCTCATGTATCCTTGGGATCTTCAGTCAGCCGTGGGATTTGCAACAGGAATTGCATCCGCGTCAAACGTGGTACAAGATCCAGCGGCCATGCTGCAAGCTGCCCTCGGTGTCGGTCAAGCCACAGTTGCCGGCATCCCTGCACTGCCAACGTTGCCAGTCCCTGCAGTTAATTTACCGCAAGTTCAAATACCGTCACTACCGAACCTTCCCGGGCAACTTGCGAACCTTCCCGGTCTAGCAAATTTCGCCAACCTGAATGCTATGGTCGGATCAATGCCAGTTGCTGTTAGTGGACTTATCAGCTGCGTTGTTCCACCCATTAGCGTTAACGGTATGCCCATCAATGTGGCTCTCCAAAACACACAAGGAGCCCTTGGTCTTCTCACTGTGCTGCTCAACGCATCCATGGGTCAAAACGGTGGACAGTTCAACATGCTACAATTGGTTGGACTGATCTCCGGGTATCCAACAATGAATATCTCTCAGATGATCGCACTTGCCGGCATTAGCCTCAACGCCACCCAGTGTCTGACCCAGCTAGTCCCAGTGAGTCTTCCTGGCATTACGGCAAACCTTCCTGGTCAGTTACAAACGGGAATTAACATCGCGCAGATTTTAGCGATGACCAATGTCAGCAACCCTGGTCAATTAATCGCTATGATACCGCAATATGCGCAAATCATTGGCGCCAACAATCAAGGCGCCAACGCGCAAGCTTTGATGACGCTCGTGCTGATGGGTGTGGCGCAGCAGTATGCTGTGATCCCTTAATTATGTGGGGACACCCACCTGGCTGCTCTATCAATTGGCAATCAGGTGGGTGTTCCGGTTGCCCCGCTGCCCCTTCAATAGTCAACCAGGTGGGTGTCCCGCATATCCATTCAATAGTCAACCAGGTGGGTGTCCCGCATATCCAAAGGGGCAAGCTACTAAATTACTGATAGAAATCACCTATCTCTAAAGAATTTTACCAATTCTACCGATTGGATCTGGCTAAAAAACTGAAGGGGGTCCCACGTCCATGATGGTAATCAAAACAAACCTACCGCTCGTGACCTGCTTGCTCTCATGCATCTCACTTGCATCATGTAAAACTCAAGTAGATGACTCTAGCTCGAGGATAAAGACCCTCGATTCAATCGCAAGTGGGACTTTGAACATTGATTCTTACCAATGTAAAGGATCAAGCCAAACGTCTATTACTGAACAGAAAATCATATTCGATAAGTCCGATAGCTCAAACATAAGTGAGACTCGCAGAACAGAACTTCGTAAAGCGGTTAAAGATTATTTCTCTGCTCTTCCAGACTCAGCAGAAAGCTTATTTCTGAAATTCGGCGGACAGGTACTGATCACGAGCAAAGCCAGCGAAATCTGCTCGGCGTCCCACTACGGGCGAAATCTAGATGAAACAAAGGGCGAAAAGACGGATGGGTGCTTTCATTTCGTAAACGATCCAACTGGCAAGGGTGGGGCCATTTTTTCAATAGTACATTCCCCTGACGCAAAGAAAATCAGGTACTACGGCCCACAGATTTTTGGATACCTGTACGCCCAGTTCTACAGCCGCCTTAACGTGTCCTCTGACCGAAAAGGCCTAGTCATCTCGGAGCAAGAGCCAATGCAGCTCATTGCTCTAAAGGAAAAGGTCGCTAATGCTTTTTTGTCAGATATTCTTGCCACCAAGAATTACAAAGTCGATGTGATCGAAAACCTTCTAGGCGTAAATAGTAATCAAGAACTACAGAACACAGCCATCTCATCTCCAATCGAGCGACTATCTTCGCTGAAAAATCTTCAAAAGCGCAGCCAATTCCTTGACTATGTTTACGCTAACTCATTCCAATCGGCTCATTGCAATAATGCCTCACGTGAAGTCGCGCGAACAAAATTCAAACGATCAGCCAGCCTATTTTCTGAGATGAATGCTGCCGTCATCCAAGTCTCTGCTGCTCTGAACGGAACATCTGAATCAGCCGCAACTGCATCTGCAACCACGTCGTCAAACTCATTTTCCCTAGCCGGTGGCGACCTATTGTCATCGGTCATGCCTCTGTTCAGCAATCTCTTCGGCATGTCCAATGGTGGCAATACCGGAGGCGGCAGCATCGCTAACATATTTATGAGCCTACTTGGTGGAAACCTTGGTGGACTGGACGGGCTGAGCCAGCAAGGTGGAGGCTCAGGTATTGGTGATATGGCGAGTACGCTATTCAGTCAGTTGTCTGCCAGCGGCTGCGAAGGTGGCAATTGTACAGGCTGCCAAGGTGGCTGTTCTGGTGGTTGCTGTTCTTCCTGCTCTAACGGCAGTTGCGGCGGAAGTTGCGGCAGCTGTTCCGCTGGTGCATGGGGCTAATGTAAGCGACTTCCACGATCCATTCTCAGACATGAGGCAACGACAAAAGCGAGCTCAAGGCTCTGATGAGCATTTAACCTTGGATCACACCAGGTTTCGTAGCGCTCAGCCAACTGAGAATCGGTCACCCCTGATGTGCCACCGGTACATTCTGTGACATTTTCGGCGGTCATCTCCAAGTGAATGCCACCCAGCACTGAGCCGCACTGGCGATGAACTTCAAACGTATCACGAACTTCCGCTGCGACGTGCTCAAAGCGTCTCGTTTTTCGACCGTCTGATGCTCTCACAGTGTTGCCATGCATTGGATCAACACTCCATGTGACATTGAGGCCTGAAGCATCAACAGCCCGAATCAAACCTGGCAGATAGCGCACCACATGGTCACTGCCAAGCCGCGTTATCAATGTAATTTTCCCAACCTCATTGTGAGGATTCACTTTGGAAATGACCTCTAGGATTTCACTAAGACTCGTGTCGGCAGCTATCTTTATTCCAACTGGATTGCCGATGCCTCGACAATACTCAACATGGGCACCGTCGATCTTTCTCGTACGATCACCGATCCAAACCATGTGTGTGCTTAAATTGTAGTGGCGCCCCATTTCAGGGACGAATCTTGTCAGGGATTCTTCGTAGGGCAAGAGCAGTGCCTCGTGAGAGATATAAAAATCACGAAAACCTACGGCCCTGGATGCGCCAACGGTAGGGCCATCTGAACAGGAGGAAATAAACGACAAGGCTTCCCGTAAACCATTCACGATCTGTTCATAGCGTTTGTAGAAAGCACCTGTCATGAGTTCAGGGCGGCCCCACTGCTCAAGGCTCTGTAAATCCCCAAAGCCACCACCCATCAACATCCTGATAAAATTAAGCGTGGCGCTAGAAGAGTGGTAGGCCTGCAAGAGCCTTAATGGGTCAGCCCGACGGGCATTCGCCGTAGACTCGAATGAGTTCACAGACTCTCCGCGAAAAATTGGGACTAAGCTTCCGTTACAATCTTTTTCAAATGCATCACTACGGGGCTTGGCATATTGACCCGCCATTCGTCCGATTGGAACAATTGGCCGGCGACCAGCAAAACCGAGTACCAGGGACATCTGCATCAATATTTGAAGTTTACTTCTGATGATATCTTCACGGCAGTCTTGGAAGCGCTCCGCACAGTCTCCACCCTGAAGAATAAACCTGCGCCCTGCTCCTGCCTCAGCAATACATTGCTTTAAAGACTCGATTTCAGCTGCCCCAACCAGCCCTGGAAGACGTCTGAGCTGATCCCCAACGGCCTCCAGTGCTTCTTTAGATTCCCAAGTGGGCTGCTGCTGCGCCTCGTAAGCCCTCCAGGTGTGGGGTTGCCACAGCCTTAAGGTGCCGTTATTTAAAGTTTTTTGTAGACTATCAGCAA
>JBIJBX010000212.1:0-4565 GCA_044344995.1 Oligoflexales bacterium
TGAGCTTTTAGCACCAGCTGGAAACCTAGAAAAACTCAAAACCGTCCTTAACTTTGGTGCCGATGCAGCCTATCTAGGCGGGAAAGCCTTCAACCTGAGAGCAGGCTCCTCCAATTTCTCCATGGAGTCCCTTAAGGAAGGCGTTGAGTATGCCCATGGACTCGGCAAACGCGTCTATGTGACGTTAAACATCATTGCCCATAATCGCGATATTAAAGGTTTGCCAAATTTCATCAAATTCCTGGATGAAGTTGGCGTTGACGCCGTGATAGTGGCCGACATTGGCATCATGTCCCTTGTGAAGGAACATTCCAATCTGCCAATTCACGTCTCAACACAAGCATCCGCTGCCAACTGGATGACCGCCAAAGCTTTTAAGGATATGGGGGCAAAGCGCGTAGTTCTGGCTAGAGAGCTTGGCCTAGACGAGATCAAATCCATAAAAGACAAAGTCCCGGAACTTGAGTTGGAAGTCTTTGTCCACGGTGCCATGTGCATGACGTATTCAGGACGCTGCACCATGTCAAGCTACATGACCCAGCGCGACTCCAACCACGGCATGTGCGCTAACAGTTGCCGATGGAAATATGCTTTAGTTGAGGAGAAACGCCCTGGTGTTTACTACCCAGTCTATGAAGATGACACAGGAAATTACCTCTATAACTCCAAAGATCTCTGCACGGTCGACTTCTTGGATAAAATCATTGAGGCTGGCGTCTCTGGTCTAAAAATCGAGGGCAGAAATCGCGGCATTCTCTACGGCGCTACGACCGTCAACGTCTACCGCGCAGCCCTTGATCAATACAAAGATGGTAACTTCGCCGTAGCGCCTGAGTGGATCGACGAGCTGGACACGTACCGTCACCGTGGTTACACCACAGGTTTTTTCTATGGAAAACTAGACCGACATGCACAACGCCTTGACGGTAAAAGTGACGAAAACTACGTCTTAGCCGGAGTCGTAAAAGAGGTCATTGGACCTGGTCATTATCTTGTGACGGCGCGTAACAAGTTTCTTAACGAGCAGGAGCTGGAGGCTGTACGACCTCGTGTTCTTACTAAGACCAAAATTACCGCGCTTAATATCACGAATCCCCAGAACAATAATCTCAGTCCGGACACCAAGCCAGGCTATGACTATCTGATGACTCTCGATACGCCGCTTGAGGTTGGTGATCTTCTAAGGGTGCGTAGCCCTGAGCATGATCTCGAAGAAAATTAAACAATGCCCGGCCGATTTGCGCTAATTTTATTGGCGTTATTTTCTCAATTTATATTTGTGCATGAAAAGATTTATTCTGAAGAGACCAATGATTCTGGACGCCCTGCCTGGATTGGTTTGACGCCGCTATACAAACCGGAAGATGGTCCTAGTTCAAAAGATCCCATCAAGGAAGCGGAACGAACGATGATAGTCGGTCGCCAAGCATTCTGGTATGGCCTTGGAGGCCTGCTGGCTAGCGTGGCTTTTGATGCGATGAAAATTATACCAGCTCGCACACTTAGCTACGCGGTCTGGGGGGGCGGTTGGGCCACATGGCTGGGCTCCTACGGCAAAGCAACTTCAATACTATCTGGTAATTCCAGAATCAATTCGGATGCCAGCTCGCAGTATAGAAATTTTTCTAAGGCATCCACACAGGGCGAAATAGGTTAATCTTCCAATCTTTTTTTGATTCCAGACGGCGTCTATGTTCATCCTATCTATAATGATGTGAATGGTGGCACTGACAAACTCCTGACAGGGAGTGCCAAGATGGGTCTTTTGATTAGCAGCGAAAATCTGGGTTTCGAATCCGTCGCCTATTGGCGATTACTCACACCATCTTTTCGCAGCGAATTTGGTCAACCTGATTCACCCATACCAGTCGGTCGCTATGCTGATTGGCAAGAAATCAAATCCTCACTTTCGGGCACCTGGAATACTGCCGGACTTAAGTTTCGTCATCAGCTCAGCGTTGGCCATAATGACGTTGGGCCAAAAGGCGGAAAAGAGCTGCATCAGATGATTCACAAATTAACCGGTAACAGCCTAGACAATCTAGAATACACGAATCAACCTGAGGGTAGATTCTGGTCCTTCAGCGAGGAGATCGGGCTGATTTACGACAGTTGTGAAATGATATTGCCTTGTTATCAACAATATTTGTCTGCTGAAGCTACCCAGAGCAGATTCATGACTGAAATTGGCATGCGCTACAATCTGATTCAAATTCAGACGCCACGTTGGTGGGAGAATGCACTTGAATTCAGAATTATTCGGCAGCTTAATAGCGAGGTCTACCAAGAATTCAGGCCATGGCGATACGAGGCCGCTATTGGATTCCGGTTATTGAGAGTCATCACACCGGTTGTAAAATACGTTTCACCTTATCTAACTGGCGACGACGTAGGGCAAACTTATTTTGACCTACTTCATTATAATTTCGAATTTTGAAGCTTGTCGCATGTGAAGGCATCCGCAGCACTAAAGAATCTTTGTCGCTGATAGCAACGCGATAATAATTCCCATGATCGACTCGCCAGCAATGATCCCGCTTGCGACAGGGACAATGTATTTCTTCGCGACACCAGCTTTGTACCTCTCAAGAAGTAATGCCAGTAATGCTCCGATAAACATCCCCAAACTGTTAAAGAATGGAATAACCATGGCAAGACCAAGTCCCGTCGCTGATGGGAGAAGCTTTCTTCTGTTTTCTGGCATAAACCGTTCTAGTAGCGGCAAAAGGATCCCCAAAAGACCACCAAACACGATGCCCCACTGGGCCGTATAATGGAGCGCGCCCACACCGTTGGCCAACAGATCTGCAACGGCTTTCCATGTTTGCGCGGCCGGTGCCGGCCACTGATCAGTACCTAACACGGATGCATCTGGTACCAGTAGATAAAATGCTGGAACAACCACAAGCGTACCTGCGAAAATTCCAAGAAACTGGGCGATAAACTGTTTACGAGGATTAGCGCCTAAAACATATCCACTTTTCAGGTCAGTCAATAAATCGGCTGCCGAACCTGCCGCACCGGCCGTCACGGCCGCAGTCATCAAGTTCGCAGCCACATTGGCTGGCGCCAAAGCGCCAAACGATAACTGTGTCACCTTACCCATAGCACCAATAGGGGTTATGTCGGATTCGCCAGTGGCACGACATGCAACAATTCCGAGGAAAAAAGTCAGAGCTACTGCTAACGACCCAAGCCAAACGGATGTGTCGAAAAAGAAATATAAAACGCCGACACACCCAGCACCTGACAGCAACGTCCCGATTGCAAACCATGACGACGGAACTTCAATAGCCTCCATGGGATCGGCTTCTCTGTTTGCGCCCGGACTGAAAATACGCGTAACTCCAGACAAGGCCCTGACTACAGTCCTCCATTGCATTGCGAACGCTGTCAGACCACTGGTCACCATTAATGATGCGCCTGCCCATGTACTCCAACCCACGATTGCGCGATAGCCAAGCTTATCGGCCGATATGGCACCGAGTTCCACCATCCAAGGGGCAAGAAAAAGATAGTTTATACAAGCTCCGAGCATGAGGGACCATGCCACGCGCCAGCCTATAATAGAACCGGCCGCGATCATGATGGTGCTCATCTCAAAGTTGATGGTCCACTTAGCTAGAGGAAATCCTCGAAAAATGCCCGGGAACTCTAGATGCCCAGGGATTGCAAAAGGCCTCCCAGCATCGCGAAGCCATGCAACAGCACCGCCGATTAGCCCAGAATAGGCCAAAGCCCGTGCCTTCTGATTAGCTTCTTTGCCCTTGGCATGCAAACTTCGCAGGGTCTCAGCTGCAGCGATGCCGCTTGGAAATTTTAGTTGCTCAATATTGATCATCTGACGTTTTAAAGGCACGGCCATGAACACGCCCAATGAGGCTAAAAACAATGTCCAAAGACCAAGAACCGGCCAAGGCATGTGATGGCCCGTCACCATAAGATAGGCAGCTATGGCTGAAACCATCGTCCCACCCGTGCTGTAACCAGCAGATGAGGCCGTTGATTGCATACAGTTGTTCTCAAGGATGCTCATCTCAGTTTTAAACAGCATTGGAAGAAGCGTGTGAAGTGCTTTCCAGATGGAGAAAGATAGAATACAAGCGGTTATCGCCACCCCTAAGCCCCAACCTGTTTTAAGCCCGACGTACAGGTTCGAAAGGGACATGAAGCCACCGAGCAACGCCCCCATGACCACGGCTCTTGTGGTCAGCTGTGGAACGCGGTCACCCTGATAGACTTTGGCAAACCATTCTTTTTCAGTAACGCCATCCGTATCCCCAGCTTTGGGGGCATCAACTTCCACGTGCACGGTCTACCTCGGCTTCTAATCCAATTATTTTATTTTCAAAAATAGGACTGATCTTGTTTGATTTCACCAGTCCAAAACGTACGCGAATACCAATGGCGCAACTATGGATGCGTCCGATTCGATAATGTACTTGGGCGTTTCCTTTGAAAGTTTTCCCCAAGTTATTTTCTCATTGGGAACAGCACCTGAATAACTTCCGTACGAGGTGGTTGAGTCACTGATCTGGCAAAAGTAGCTCCACTTAGGCACATCT
>JBIJBX010000213.1:0-4557 GCA_044344995.1 Oligoflexales bacterium
GTCGCCTGCAATTTACCCCTGATCTTTTACCAGCCGATATTATCGGTACACAAATTTATGATCCTCGGCAGGGGACCTTTCATACGCGCAAAGGCCCTCTATTTGCCAATTTGGTTCTGGCAGATGAAATCAATCGTGCACCAGCAAAAGTACAATCAGCTCTCCTCGAGGCCATGCAAGAAAAGCAAGTAACTATTAGTGGCGAGACGTTCACACTAGAGCAGCCGTTTTTAGTCATGGCAACGCAAAATCCAATCGAGCAGGAGGGTACTTACCCGCTTCCCGAGGCCCAAGTTGATCGGTTTATGTTTAAGGTCAAAGTTGGCTATGGCAGCCAACATGACGAAATAGAAATGCTCAAGCGATCAAGCGATGGCTCATTGACCAGAACTCTCAAACAAGTTCTATCTCGTTCTGATATCATTGAGGGTCGGCAGTTAGCCAGCCAGGTTAAGGTATCCGAAAAAATTCATCAGTACATTGTTAGTTTGGTATTTGCGACGCGGGAGCCAGGTAAATTCAATCTTTCGGAGGTACAACCCTGGATCCAAATCGGAGCAAGCCCGCGGGCAAGTATTTTTTTGGAACGAGCGAGCAGGGTGAATGCCTTGATGCAGGGTAGGGAGTTTGTAACACCTCAGGATGTCAAAGACGTGGCGATGGATGTTTTGCGACACCGTATCGGTTTGAGTTATGCGGCAGACGCCGAGCAGATACCGTCCGAAAAAATAATTCGAAAAATATTGGACCGAGTCGAGGTTCCCTAGGCGAGGTTTTAAGATGTTGTCGCCTGAAATTATCGCAAGAATCAAGTCTCTAAGTCTGCGCGGCCGACATCTCGCGTCGGATATCATGGCCGGAGAATACGCCAGCGCGTTCCACGGTCGTGGGATGGAATTTCATGAGGTTCGAGAATACGTTCCAGGCGACGATGTCCGCGGCATTGATTGGAATGTAACAGCTCGGATGAATGTCCCTTTTGTGAAGGTTTTTCGGGAGGAGCGGGAGCTAACTCTCATGCTGATTGTGGATGTTAGTGCATCCATGGGGCTTGGAAAGGGACGCTCTCGTACAGCCGCCGCGGCGGAATTGGCTTCGGTTTTGGCATGGTTAGCGATCAAGAGTAATGACCGGGTTGGTCTGTTGCTTTTTGGAGAGAAAATTGAGCTTTACGTGCCGCCGCGGAAAGGGCCATCACATGTTTGGAGAATTATTAAAGAATTACTGACTTGGTCGTACCAATCGCCTGGAACTAATATTTCAAGTGCTGGCGAGCACATTGCAAAGGTATTAAAGAGACGAAGTGTGTGCTTCCTGATTTCTGATTTTTTGACAGAAGATAGCTTGTTAGCCCTATCTAGATTAGCGGGCCTGCATGACCTCACTTGTGTTCTGATGGATCATGAACCGTTGGATGGAGCTTTAATGACTGGCGGTACCGGGGTGGTGCTCTATCGGGACGTTGAAACAAAGGAAATCATTGAGGTTGACACCTCGAATAAACGAACGCGGACTGAACTGGAAGACTGCCACCGGCAGTGGCAACTCACGATAGAATCCGCAGTCCTTCGTTCTGGCGCAGATTTATTGCGAGTACAATCAGAGAAGTCTGTGGTTGATCCGTTGATGGAATACTTGAAAAAGCACAAATCCAATCGGCCGAGGCGAGCCCTATGAAGTCCTTACTTCGACCAGAGGATTCCTCGGGGGATCTTTCCAAGGGGGAAACGCTGACGCCTCCGCATGGCTTTAAAGTGGATTTAGAGCAGTCACCATTAGTCACACCAGCATCCATATTGATGTTGTCTGGGGTCATTCTATTAGGCGTGCTGGCTTTGTCTTTTGGATTTTGGCTTGTTCGATTATGGCGAGCCAGATTTTCTAACAAAGTTATTAGTGATGGTATTGTTGACGAGGTTACAGCGTGGGCTAGATTAAAGGGTGATATTCAGAAAATACAAGAGCCTTCGGGCCCATCGGTGGAATTTGCAAGTGATGTCAGCCTTTGTTTAAGGCGTGCCATTGAGATTAAAACGGATCTCCCACTAGCAGAGCGCACAACGGATGAGATTCTCGGAATTTTAAACAGCGAGGTTATTCAAGGGCTATCAAAAGAGGATGTCATCGGCCTGCTGCTTCGCCTTGACGAAGTTCGATTTGCTGAAGCGTCTTTGGGAAGTGGTGAAGCACGAGCCATCATAGAGCAATTAAAAAGCTCGGTTATTAGGCTAGAAGAAGCAAGCCATTCGGCAGTTACCGCAAATATGAATGGGCGCTCGCCGCTGAATGAAAAGGGGCAAATATTTGACTGATTTTATATCAATAATTTCAGGTTATTTTTCGGCGCTTAAGTTTGAAGACCCTGCCGTTCTCTTGCTTTTGCCGTTAGTATTTCTTCCGCAACTCATGCGAAAAATTCAAAGAAAATATGCTCCACTGGCTCATGTGCGTTTGATGCTAGGGATTGGTCCGACCAGGAAAGTCACATTATTGCGCCATTTGGGGGTTGTCTTCCGATCCTTGGCAATTATGTCGATTGTGATTGCGTTGGCTAGGCCGCAGTTCGGCAATCTCCCGGATAAACGTTCGACTGAGGGTATCGATATAGTCTTGGCAATAGACACCTCAGGCAGTATGCGAGCCAGGGATTTTGAGGTTAATGGTCAGAGACCGGATCGTCTTGAAGTCATCAAGGCTGTGATCAGTCAGTTTATTGACGCGAGGGCCAATGACCGCATTGGCATGGTGGTGTTTGGAAGTGAGGCCTATACCCAGGCGCCTTTGACGATGGATCATGATGTGCTATCCCAATTTTTAGAACAAATTGAGATAGGAATGGCAGGGGACGGAACCGCTATTGGTGATGGCTTGGCAACCGCCGTCAAGCGGTTAAAAGATAGCCCCGCAAAAAGTCGGGTTGTGGTGATGCTAACTGATGGCGCCAACAACTCGGGTCGCATTGATCCAATGGCTGCCGCTAATGCTGCAAAAGCCATGGGTATTCGTGTTCACACGATCGGGGTCGGTAGTGAGGGGGTGGTCCCCATTGTGCAAGACGGTAGAGTTTTCCATATTCGAGCCGACATTGATGAAAAAACTCTTCAAGAAATTTCATCAGTAACAGGTGGTCAATATTGGCGCGCTGTGGATACGAGTGCCTTGATGAACGTCTATACTGAAATCGATAAGCTTGAAAAGGTTCGGCGTGAGCAAAATATCAAACACCAGGGCAGAGATGTATTTCATGTATTTATGTTGATTGCTATTTGTGCCTTTTTAGCAGAATTGCTTTGGCGAACGACGAAATTCAGGAGAGTTCCCGCTTGAGCCCAAGTTTGCAAAGTCTAAATGGATGGTGGTCCACTTTCTGGATGCAAACAGATTGGGCTAGATGGTCGTCATTGATGCTTTTATTTTTGGTCCCGTTAGTCTGGTATCTAACAGTATGGGCAAATCGAAGAATGGTGCATCGACTGGATCGAGTTCAGCCCGGTGTTTCCGCCGGTAATAGACTTGAGTTGTCACCGTTTGCTTTGAGGCTTAAAAATTTGATTTTTGTTGGTGCGTTTATTGCGCTTGTCATCGCATTTGCAGGTCCTAGGCTCGGTTGGCGGTGGATTGAATCGCGACAAGCGGGTGTTGATATGATTATCGCGGTTGATGTTTCAAAGAGTATGCTCGCGGAAGACTTGTCACCGAATCGTTTGGAGCGGGCGAGAAGGATAATTTTAGATTTATTAGAAGAGTCCTCTGGTGACAGGGTGGGACTTGTTTTTTTTGCTGGGGCGGCTTTCCTTCAGTGTCCTTTGACGTCTGACCATGATGCCGTGCGGTCCTTTCTTGAGCAATTGGACGTGGACTTAGTGCCGGTCGGAGGGACCAATCTTGCCGAGGCAGCAAGAGAGTCTCTTCGTGCCCTTGGTGCTGGTGCAGAGAATAATCCCCAGAGATCTGGCGGAGTTGTCATTATTTTAAGTGATGGCGAGGACCAAAAAGGCGCGATTAAAGAGGCTGTTGACGAGCTAAACAAAGCGAAGGCAACTGTTCTGACCGTTGGTTTTGGAACCACGGAGGGCGCGCCGGTGCCAGACCGAAAGGGCGGATTTCTTAAAGATGCACAGGGTAATTTAGTTATCAGCAGACTTAATGATAATGGTTTAAAGACCATTGCAAAAGATACTGATGGACGCTTTTTCAGGGCCGATGAACCAGGTTTCTCGGCGTCAGCCATCTACCAAGAATTTCTTCAGAAGTCTGGTCCCGAAAGAGAGTATAAACAGCAAAAATACAAAATTTGGTTTGAGCGTTTTCAGTGGCCTGCGGCTGCGGCTTTGATGCTGCTATTGTTAGAACTGCTAATTAAAGATTTTAAGAGCGCCTCTCATTTCCTGATTTTCTTGGCGTTCATGTTCGTCGTAGCTGATCCATCGTTGGCAAATACGGATCGTGCAAAATATAATGAAGTTGTCTCTAGTCTCGCGCACGGTTCAGATCCTGCGGCAGAGGAGCGGCTTAGAGATTTGACCAAAAGTAGTGACCATGAGGTCGCGCGTCGAT
>JBIJBX010000038.1:0-15454 GCA_044344995.1 Oligoflexales bacterium
CTCCGCTACTGAGATTGCCCCCATTTTCCCGCACCTGATAGTCTAGGCCGCCAGGAAAACGTCGCAGTACGCTGTCGAGGCCGCACGAATCCACTGTCTCAAGAAACTTCTGTGTTTTTACACGATCAGACTCCCAGCCGATACCGAGAAGATTATCACCAAGGTTCCCGCGCAAAAGAAATGGCTCTTGCGCCACATAGCCAATTTGACGGCGAAGTGTTGGCAAGTCCCAATTGGCTATATCAACGCCGTCGATTTCAACATGGCCAAGCCGAGGTCGATATAGACCAGGAATGAGATTGATAAGGGAACTTTTGCCAGCACCGGTGGCACCAATAATTCCAATTTTCTGCCCCGCTGGTATGGATAAACTAAAATCTGACAACACATCGATTGATGCTTTATAGGCCAAATAAACATTCTTAAAAGTCACCTGACCCGCTACAGATCCACGGTGTGCTACTGCATCTGCAATCTGGGACGTTACCTCACCTTGTTCACCGAGCATTTCCGCAACGCGGGCTGCACTCGCGGTGGCGTCTTGAATCACTTGAATTTCCTGCGTCAGTGTACGAACCGGATTACTAAATCGCTCTGTCAAACGAATCACAGCAACAATTGCTGCCAGCTCTAATTGACCTTGCAAAAGGAACATACCACCCAAAAGAGCAGCCACGACGGTTGGCATCACACTCAAAAAAACTGTCACTGGTCGAATAAAGCTATTCCATGACAGAACTTTGATACTGGACTCAAGATGATGGCTGGTGTCTTTTCCGAATTCGTCCAGTGACCACTTTTCAAGGCCCAAGACTCTTAATACCGGTAGTCCCTGGATAAATTCCGCTAATGTGGAATTTACATGGGCATTTCGAATCTTGTTTTCCCGCAACCAATAGCGCACTGGTTTACGCGTCAACCAGCTAAATCCCAAAGCAGGCAGAGCCGACGCCACGACCCACAGGCCATAATTCGGCGCTATCCACACAATTCCAATTAAGACCGACACAATCTGAACACAGGCTGTCGCAATTCTTGCTAGACCACCTGCAAAAAAACCCTCAACGCCTTCAACATCATTGGTCAAGCGCGTGATAATTCGACCCAGAGGCTGAGTGTCGAAATAACCCATTGGTAGCTCATTTAATTTTTTGAATAACGCCACTCGTAAATCCAGCAACACCTGGTTAGTGCCAGAAGCTAGAAGACGGCGCCCAAGAAACTGCGCGCCGATACTTAAGATCTCAAGCGCGACAAATCCTACTATCAGAGACCATCCTGCAGGGAACTCAAAATTCTTCGCGCCAAGGCCAGCGCAAATACTACCAAGAAGCACAGAAGCCCAGACTACTAGCAAGGTACTAGTTAGCAAGGAAGCCATGCCGATCACTAAAGAAAACCGCGACGTTTTCAAGAGGGGCAAAAAAATGCGCCAGTTGAAATGGTGATCTGAACCACTAAGGCTCGTCTTCATTTGTGTTGAATTATGAATCATGAATCTGGTCCTTTATGGCGCCAACCATGACAGCGGGACGGCTTTTTGAGAACTCTAGACCACTTGGAGTCAGTTCTGCGATCATATGACAGCAAGCCAAGGAGCTACGCTTGTTGGATGACAAGATGACCGTCTGTGTTGCCCAGTAGCGACTTAGATTTGCGATGATTTTCGCTTCGGTCGTAGTATCCACCGCACTCAAAGGATCGTCCAGAATCACCAAATTCGTCGCTCGCAAAAAAATGCGGGCCAGGGCGAGGCGCTGCCTCTGACCGCCGGACAAGGACACCCCACCCTCACCAACAACGCCGTCCAGTCCCAGAGGCATAGCCCGCACCTCATCGGCCAAACAGACCACCTCGAGGGCATGCCAAAGATCCACGTCACTATAGGCATGGCTCAATGCGAGGTTATGGCGAATCGTCCCCGCAAATACAAACGGTCTTTCGGGAGCATAGGCAAGTTCACATTTACCCGCTACGAGGGTCTCGCGCCGTCGCTCGAGAGAAATTCTTTGCCCCAGCAGACGAATATGTCCATCAGTAACGGGCACAAGCCCGGCTAGGTTTTGCAGTAGTGTGGATTTCCCGCAACCAACATCTCCTGAGATCCCTAACCAATCACCGGAACGCAGACTAAAGTTGACGTCTTCAAATAAAATACGCTCGCCGCGCACGGTTTTTAGTCCGTTGACCTCAAGTACGGCTCTTTCACCCATGGAAGACTTGGGGTTAATGTTTGACGTTAGATTCATATTCAGGTGATTTGTATCTTGAATCAAAAATTCTGTAGCCTCTTTGCTGAGAGGATTTTTGTTCGACAAGTTCGTAATTTCGGCAATTCGATTAACCGACGCAAAACCTTTTTGCCATTCAGCGACCAATTCACCGATATCGGCCACGGGGCCCTGCAAGAGATACACGTACGAAGCTAAAGCCGCGAACTCACCGACGGAGATCGCATTGGCTAGAACGAGCTGCGGCCCCCATGCAAACAAGATGATGTATGAAACGATAGTCGGCAAGCTGCAGACCGGAAAACTATTGATTGCAAGATTTTGCGCCCGGTACCTTAAGGCAGCATAACGAGAAGCGGATTCTCCCAAACAGTTAATCCATGTTCCGAAAGCGTTACTTGCTCGCTGTGATCTCACACCGCGGACCGCCTGGCTGACGTACTCAGACAGGGTCGTCAATTCAATTTGTGCGGCCTCATGTGCCTCATACTCCCGTTTGGCCAAACGGATGATGATGGGAGGGAAAATCCCCAATGTCGACAACCAGGCGACGGCTAGGCCTGGATGAATCAGCAACATTGAAATTGCGCCAAGCGTCGTGAAGAAAAACACGTCACAAGTTAGTACGAGTGTAAATCCATAAATCCATCGTGCCGAGTTGACGTCTCCAATGGCACGATTCATTAAATCCCCAAGAGTGAACCTCTGCACACTTTCCAAAGGCGACGATCGCAGAGCATCCCAAATCCCATGTTTCATCGCTGCGCCAGCAACATGGGTCATTCTGGCAAGTGTGAACCTCCAGAAAACACGACCCAGAAGCCCAACGAATGCCACAAGAACGAATAAACCAGACGCTTTTAAAATGGCATGAAAACTCTCATCCTTAGAGCTCTCGCCAACCCGCTGACTGGCAGACAGGAGAGCATCGATCATCCATTGAAGCGTCTTGGGTGCGAGTACTTCTGTACCGTTGGTAATCAACATGGCGCAAAGTCCGACAAGGTAGACCGGCCATTGCCGGATAACCTCACGCCACCATATGGCTTTTGGACTAGACTCTTGGCGCTCCCGCTCCATGGAATGCCTCTAAATCAAACGGTCTAAATGACCTTTTACGCATGCGAAACCCCATCGTAACATAACCAGCATCGGCAAGACTATATGCATTTAATTACCTGAATTTATTAATTTATTTAATTTATTTTAGGTATTTTTTAAAGCCCTTCAAAAAGTCATCCGAACCCTCGAACGGGAGGGCCTGCCCCGTGAGCGCGACGATGAATGTCATGCGAAAAATAAATCAATACCTGGGCAGCAACTTTGTGCTGGTCATCGAGCCCTCGCAATCTTACCGAACGACCCTTAAAAACTTCTTTCAAAACATTCGCGTCAAAAATCTAAAAATTATGGCTTCCGTTGAAGAAGCTCGGCGAGAAATGATCACAGTAAAGGTGGGAATGTTCCTCGTTGAACGCAATCTCCCCGGCAAAAGCGGCCTACAATTTTGCAGAGAACTGCGCCGAGCGTCTGCACACGAAACAACACCATTTCTTCTCTTAGGAACAGAGAGCTTTCGCCATGACATTATTCTCGCAAGCGAGGGCGGCGTTGACAGCTACCTACTAAAACCCTTTTCGTTTGAGGATTTCTTGGGACAGATCGATTTGATTATCACCAGCTCGCAAAACCCATCGAGCCTGAAACGGATTCTTGAGCGCGCAGATACGCATTTACGTAATGGCGAAACCTGGATCGCTGAGTCCTTGTTCATGGAAGCTCAAAACATCAAACCGAATTCGGCTAGGGCCATGTGCGGCTTAGGTTTAGTCGCCATGGAAAGTCGCGACTTTAAAGCCGCCAAAGAAAAACTGCGGCTCGCAATTTCATTTAATCCCGACTACCTCGAGACGTACCAGCACCTGCTGAAGCTGGCCAAGGACTCACATGATCAAAGCTGTTTACTTGACACCGCAAAGTTGCTGCATGAAATGAGCCCAGAAAATCCTAGGTATCCGCTTATTATGGCTGAGCTCATGCTTCAGCTTAACGATATTGAGGCGGCACAGAAATTCCAAAAGCTTGCTGAAAAAAAATCGATGCTGTTGAAAAGTAATAAAGCAGACATCCATCCTACAAAAGTTAGTAAAAATCCCGCTGGCAAAGAGCAAAAAACTTTCGTCAGCGCCCTGGATTTAGACAGTGACGACGCAGGTCTTCTGACATCCTTAGGTCTCGGTTACGTTAAGAAAAATATGCTTGGTCAAGCCATCAAAACGTTTCAGTTCGCACTTAGATTGAACCCAACTGATAGTGAGGTTTTATACAATTTGGCTATGGCTTATGAGCTATGGGGCGACGCGACCTCAGCGACTCACTCTCTGCGACTGGCGTTGGCAGCCAATCCGCTTTTCGGCAAAGCAAAAATAAAATTACAAGAGCTCGGCGCGAGCGCCGCAAAAGAATTACCCAAAAATGTTGTCGATAACGCGAGTGACCATCCTCCTTTGACTGAAATTGAAAAAAAAGGCGCCTAAGCCGGCCGTAAGACTTGCAGCATGACAGGCATATGAGATACAAATAATATAGTTCTGCGTATTATTTAATCTGTTTATAAATTTGGCAGGCTCAAATGGCATTAGAATCCACCAGATCTACGAACCGTAAACAATCGAACAACTCAAGTCGCAACAATGCGAATGGCCCAACAGTATTCTTCGGGCAATCCAGCGATGACACTGAGATTGACGGTTTGGAGCTATCGGCTGCTGCACAGATTCTTGGTGTATCGGTGGACGATATTTGGCGCCAAGTTCGAAACGGCAAGTTAATAGCTCGAACTGAGCGAGGACAAGTGTTGGTTTATACGGATTGTGAGTTCATTTCTGGTTTAGAGGGACTACCGACTCTGCCGTCATCCAGCGTTACAATTGAACCGATTCCCACCTCAGCGTCTGAAGAGCCTCAGAAAGCCGTACGGATGGAGGAGCTTTATCCCTCCGCCTTGGTGCAAAGTCATCAGCCATCAGACCGGCAGGAGATCGCCTTACTGATTGACCATCTCAGCCTTGCCAAGGAAGAAAACCGTGAAATTCTTCGGCTAACAAGTGAGTCCATGTCCAAATTATCGGAAATGACTGACCGTATGCTGGAAATGAAAGACTCCATTATCGCCTCCAAAGAGGAGCAGATGCAGATATTGAAGCAGCGTCTTGCTGAACAGTCCTCGGAGCTTCGTCAGGCATTACAGCAGAAAGAAGATCTGGAAACCCTGACCGAAGCTCTCCAGCGCGTATAAACGCGCCCATTTGCCGAAGAAATCCCCGTCAACAGCCGCCCGTGCAAGGACTTCTTGCCAAGGGCCATTGATTCGATCATGATGGTGTAAGATCGCCATTAAATGATTGATTTGTGGACTTAAGAGCAGGCAAAAGTCGCATGAAATCTCCACTCAAAAGCATCAGGCTAACGCTAATATTAGTAGTTTTTAGCGTTCCAGCACGGGCTGAGATCCCCGAAGGCTACTTGACACCAAGACCAATGGCTCTCGGCGGAGCTTTCACAGGCGTAGCTAATGATGAGAGCGCATTTTGGACGAATCCGGCCGGCATTGCCCGCGTTCGCAAGGCGCGCAGCCGCAAGAGTGTACACATCCTCAAACTTCCAAATCTAACCCTCGGTCTGAATGCCGCCAGCCGGTCATTTTATGGCGCTATTAGCAGCACTACCAGCGGTGGCGTTGCGGATGTCATCGCCAATTCGGACTTCGATACCGATAAACCTTTTTACGCAAGAGCCGCCGCCTTTCCGGCAATGCTATTTGATCTGGGTCGGAATAATCCGGTTGGTTTTGGCGTTTTCCAGAATTCTACGTTTAGGGTCTACATCGATAAAGACACCCCAACAGATGCGCGCGTTAGCTCCGTCTCCGACATCGGAACAGCCCTCGGTTATGCCTGGACTGATTCGTCGAATCGCATCACATTAGGATTCACGTTTAGACCCACCTACCGCTACGCCTATGAGGACAGCATTCCTAGTAGCGAGCTCAAAAGTAAAACCGCTCTCTACGAACGCATTAAGTCCGACAACAATCGTGGCGTTGGGATAGGTGCCGATGTTGGTTTTCTGTACACACTTGCTGACTATTGGTTTCCGACTATGGGTTTGGCCATTAGAAATCTGCCCACTGGCTGTAAAAGTGACTACCTGAATCCCTTTACGGAAAAGCGTCAGAAAATTTGTGGCACTAAATACATCGGCTCGGAAGGAAACCCCGAGGCTCTTTCGATTTTGGATCCAACCGACGCACGTATAGGCTTCTCCATTAGCCCACGCGTTTCCTCTGATTATGGCATTCGCTTTAGCGCGGATCTACAAAACATCTATCTCGGGCAAAGCGAGACTTACTACGGTTTGCCCGGAATTGATCTCGCAAAAATGCTGCACGGTGGCTTGGAATTATTCACCGGAAACCCTTTGGAACGTCATGCTTACGCCTTTCAGGTCGGAGCAAATCAAGGGTTTGTGACGTGGGGATTTGCCATCAACTCAGCTTACGGAAGCTTAGAATTTGCCAGTTATGCGGCTGATGTAAGTAATACGCTAAAACGTGTAGAAGATCGGCGCTACCTAACATCTTTCAGCATGGCAATTTAGACGTCCGATTTGGACCTTTAAAAATAGGGATGACGTATTTATGGTTAATTTAACAGTTAGCACCGCCAATTTGATTGTCGCCAGTATATTGGTGGCTTGCGTTACTACGAGCAAGAAAACGCTGCCCATTCCGGCACAATCATCAAAGCAAACATCTGCCCAGGTAAACGGTCAAAGCACAACAGAAACTATCGTCATTGCCAGAACAAACCCTGGGATGAAGCAAGTTCCACAGGCGATCGCGGCTGACGCGGAATATTCAGCCTTTTTTGCTCGATTGGTTTTCGTGGAAAACGATTATACGGAAAAAGATCGCCAAATTTTGCGCAAGATCCCCGCAGCACCGAGCGGTGGAACCATTCATGAAGCAGCCCTCGTGGTCGGGCTTTTACGGGATGTCTTAACACCAATTGGCGTTTCATCAAGACTCTCAGACACAGATTCCCCATCAACGCGGTTGGATAGCCGTGGAAATATGACCAATTCGACGACTACATCTAAAATTGTGGGTTCCCGTGTGATTGAACTAAGGGCGCAGGGAGCTGGTGTCGATTTGATCGGAGCATTGGCGAACAACCCCTACCTCAAAGGCCGAACCGTCTACAAAATGGCTTTTGAAGCCTTGATGCTTGGTGGGAACAGCCCAATTTTCACAGATAATCTCCGTTCGGCCATCCAAAGTGAGAGCGCAGGCTGGGGAGAATTTGCCATCCAGCTGGGTGGAAAAGGTGATCTAAAGGCTCAAGATAATATGCCAATGCCATCAAATGGAACGACCGACGCGCAAGGCGGTAATGTCTTGACTCTGAACAGTCAGATCAACAGTCAAAGCAACGCTTCACAAACAGTGTCGGCCACCGCTGGCCTAACTTCTGGCTCAGCCCTGCTGCTAGCCAAAGCTCAGGAGCTGGCTGCAAAAGACCAAATCGAACAGGCGATTACCACGGCTAAAATGGTCCCAGAAAATTCGGAAACCTACTCCGTCGCAAAACAAAACATCAAAACATGGTCAGATCGGGCCACTCAAGATCTTCGCAAGCAAGCTGCAAATCAATACAGGGCTAGCTCAGGTACCCCAGATTCCAACGGCAAAAAAGTTTACCTCAGCAAGGCGCGAACACTCCTCGAAGAAGCACTCACAAAATACCCTGATTCCTCGAACCTCGAGACGATCAAAGAAAATCTTGAAATCATTAATCAAGAGTTGAATCGCCTGGAATAAAAAAATCCCAGCTCTTACTCAAGCTGGGATAAACCTGACGCATTTATTACGACAAGATGATCTTTAGTCCTCTTCGTCGGCGGCCACTTCACCGTCTTCTTCCCCTGGTTTACCGTTCAAGCGACTGCGAACCATTTCAATGGGGGAGCCAAAGACGATTCCGTCGTGAGGAGCGCCAAGAAGGCTTGGATACTTTGATGCCAAAAATGTGATGGCCTCTTCACTCGTCGGGAAAATCGGAAATTTCGACGTGTAATCATAGGATTTAAGTAAATCATGCGGGCGCTGCATCACCCCAGTGAAAAGAAAAGGGATTCGCATTCTTTTCATGAGCTGCATTAGTTCTTCTACGAAATCCGCTGGTACGTCTTTTTCGTCCTGGAAGTCAAAGATGACGTAGCGCAACTGCGTGCCAATCAACCAATTGTGCACGGCAACTACAAAATCAGCGCCAACAAAACTATCAACAACCGAGGTTGGTGAAACGCTCGCAGCCAAAGGCTGTTGATTTTGGAAAACATTCATGACGACAGCGCGGTCGACTCTCTCGGGGACAAACTCTAACATTAAGCAAACTCCTCATTCGCCTTAGACTTTCCGATAAACCAGATTTTCTAGTTTAAACACATGCCTTCCGTCAAGAGGCCTCTGGCCGGAACTACCGTTTTGGCGTTGCTCCGGCATCCCGATGACCTGCCTGTTGTCCAGGCAGCGATTGATCATGCCCAAAAACAGTAAGGTTCTCAATCCAGCGGCCCACGAGCGATCTTTTGACCTCATGCAGTGAGGTTTTCCTAAAATTTTCGCGAAGTTCCGGCAAAGCCTCAACTAATGTCTCACGCATGTCACCTTCGCTATTGGTCTCATACTGCACTTTGCGCATACGCAGTGGAATGGCGCGGCCAGATGCCAGTTCAATCAACCTAGCGTCATCCTCGGGATCGAAGGTTCCGGTATCAACTAAAGTCGCCATAGTCACATCCACGCCAATTTGGAGGGAGGTGACCCAGCGAGCTGCCCCTTTATCTGCCTGCCCAGGTAACTGCTCAAAAGACATGCTTACGCGCCATTCAAGGCCATCTGCATCTCTAAAAAACTCGAAATTGTTCTGGCGAAGCCAGTTTTCCCACTCAGCCTGGGCACTTATAACACTTTTGATCACTGGCCTCGAGGGTGGCTTGTCGAAATCCATGGCAGCCTCAACACGTTCGGGTTATCTTGCTATCTATGCCCATTATGACCAAGAAATTACCAGAGTCCAGAAAAAAAAGGTTTGTAGCTCCGTTGTGGCTCCTAGTTTCACTAGGTTGTTTAACTTGGTACTCGGCATGTACTTACCGCCTCACCAATCTCCATACGTCGAGTCCAGATAATATTAGCACAGTGTTTGTAGAGGCGGTCTATGACACCGGGGCTGAAATAGTTCCACACGAACAGCTTTGGGATGAGCTGCAGAGAGCTCTTGCGGCGAACGGTCAGATAGCTGTCGTACCGTCAAAACAAGCGGACGCCATCCTCCGCGCACAAATCGTCACCACTCAAATTGGTAAAGCCGGAGAACGAAAGGTCACCCAGACCAATCGAAAGACGCGCGAGCCTGACTATTTTAAAGGGCAGACCCCTCCGCCTGCGCCAGGACAATTACGCAATCTCAGCGTTGCGGATGACTACTACATGAAGACACGCTGGCAGAGTACTGTCCGGGTGGAGCTTTGGGACCTTCGAAAACAAAAATTACTGCTACAACGGGAATACCCGATCTCGGGCGAGATCCTTGCTAACCGTGGTGACGTCGCGGCCCAACTCCATCACTTGCGGCACGAAGAATCCTACAATGCCTCGTTCGGCAATGCCGCGAGGATGGTTGCGGAAAAAGTAGTGACCGACATACTTATCCGGTGAATGTCATTTTGACACGAAAAACTGAAGTTTCTTCCGTAATAAAGTAACCAATACCGTCAATTTGGCCGCTCAAAGTCCTCGGCACAGTCTTTGCTCTTGCAGACAAGCCATTGCACATAGACTTTGTGTAGGAGAAGGTCTGATGAGTATTGCTGGAGACATCATCGTCTTAGATGACGACGAGCTGGTTTGTGACTTTTGGGAAAGACGATGCAACCGCTCGCAGCGAAACATTCGAACGTTTAGATGCCATCACGACCTCTTTCATGCCATCCCGCAAATTGAAAAATCCTCTACTTTGTTTATTGATAAAAATCTCCGAGGACAAGCGAGCGGCCTACGCGTGTCAAGGCGCCTATTTACAGCTGGTTTCAAAAATTTATATGTCAGCACGGCCGAGGAATTAAGTCTTCAACCTCGTCTAAATTGGATCAAAGGTTTCATCGGCAAGACACCTCCCGACTGGCTATTTGGCGACTCTATTACCGCACCTCTTTCAAAAACAGAGCGCGAGCAGCTGATTGCTCAAATGTCGCCGAACCAGCTAGATCGGTATAAGCGTCGAATGGAGCACTTTTTAGACGTCGCACACGGCATGGACGCGGGCGCATTTGCGGGCCCCGATCTGAGTGGCTTCAATTTACCAGAGCTTGTCATGAACGCTTGGGAGCGAAGCATTACTATGGATTTGAACGACGAACAGATCAAAGCGGCCACAGATCACGCCTGGCGTTTGAGCTAGGGCGGGAGACAAAAACGTGAATCAACAGGCTATCGAAGAAAGCCTCGGCAAAAATCTGAAGTTCATGCCCGAAATGGGCAAAATAGAACTCCTTAAAAATCGCATGTTGATGTTCAATCACGCCGCTGTCAGATCTCTGCGCACGGCGACCATCGAGCAAGTTGGCGCACAAACCGCTCAGGTCATTTTTGCAAAGTTTGGATATGAGAGCGCAATCCACGATTATCACTCACTCGATAAACTATTTGCTAACATTCAAGGCGAAGAGAAACTTGCGATTGGTCCTATTATGCATGGCTGGTGTGGCCTTGTTAAAGTCATCCCGGAATTCCTGGAGTTGGACCGCAGGAATAAAAAATTCGCCTTCCGTGGACGGTGGCTAAATAGCTACGAGGCGATTGCTCATCGAGATTCTTTTGGCCCAAGCAATTCACCAGTCTGTTTTTCTTTGACGGGCTACGGCAGCGCCTGGTGCAGCCAGTTTTTTGGCATGGATCTTCTTGAAATAGAAACAAAGTGTGTTGCCTGTGGCGACCCCTACTGCGAATGGGAAATTCGTCCCTGGGATGCCTGGGGCCCCGAAGCCGATCCATGGAAGCAAAGCCTGACTGGCACCGATCGCAAAATTATTACTGAATTATGCAATCAGCAGCGAGAGATAGACACCATGAAGCTGCATATGGATCAAATTATTGCTGAAAAAATGGCGCAGAACACCCTACATCTCAAAGCACTTTGTCACGATATCAAGGCACCCCTACAGGTCGCGCTGTCAAGCTTGAAGGAGACCCTGATCTCAGGCGACATAAGGCCCACTCGTCACGCCGCATGGTCGCTCAAACAAGCCGAAGGTGTTGTTGAGCGATTTCATCAAGCAAATCATAACAACACAAACCAGATCACTCCGATGCGAAAGCCAGCATTCATCAGACCGACCGTAAGTGAAGCCATATTACTCATTAAAGACCGCCTTGTTCAAAAGGAGATCTCCATTGAGAATCATATTGAGGATGGCTTATTTAGTTACACTGATCCCATCATTCTGCGTGATCACGTGATCCTTAACATTCTAACCAATGCCGTGAAGTTTTCTCCATTGCGGTCAATGATCTCACTCTCAGCCATACAAATTGCTCCTGGTCAGACCGAGATTAAAATTGTTGACCAGGGGACTGGAATACCTACAAGCATCCTCAATAAATTGGGGGGAAGCGAACACTTCGAACCTCAATACGGAACACTTTTTGAGAAGGGCTCTGGCCAAGGGCTTAAATTGGCGAATTTTTTCACCCAAAAACTTGGTGGCAGTCTTGAAATTAAATCTCGAGCCTCTAGTGAAGAGCCCACCCAATGCGGCACATCGGTTACGATTAAAATCTGATCTTTGGGATCATTTTTTTATTTTTTGAATTGTCGTTCCAAAGCCGATGACATGTTCGGTAAATCGCGGGTTTGACCCATGAACGTAACATTCAGTTGTAGAAGATAAGTCGAAGATTTTTCCTCTACGCCGTAAGGCTTTTCGCGTACAAACGTCAACCCCCAACACTGACTCTGGGATGCATAACCCAAACCTAGTTTTTGGCGATAGTCATCCGTTGGTGTCACGCCTTCTGTTTCTTTCCTCGAGTAACTCCAACTGGCGGTAAATGGTCTCAGGAGCGAAGTAACAATGGTAGTCGACTGCTCCCGCGTTGAGGCGAACAAAATTCGGCCTAATTCATTTTGGTAAGGCGCTCTTTCGATGGTATAGCCAAGCGATAAATTGGTATCGAAATAACTAGGTGGTACGAGCGTCGAGGCGAATCGACTTTGTAGTTTGTCATAGATGTTATATTTCGATACGCCCGTTAATGACCATCCGGATACTGCGAGGTTCAGTGTTGAGTCAAGCTCGCTCCAGGGGCGGTTCTCACGACTTCTGCCCTCTTGTCTACGATTGATGTCATTAAGTCTGTCATAAGAAATTGAAGCGCCAAAAGTTACTGGTTCAATATAATCGGTCTCAAGCAGCTGATAGCGATTCACGAACCATTTTGATTGGTCGTTCGAAAAGATATCTTCCGGTCCACGAACCGGACGGTCCATAGTATACAGCAACTCGCGGCGAGCTCTCTCCTGGAAAGTTATTTGGGAAGGATCTTGGACCGTACTGACATTCTGCTCGCCATAAAGAGTCTTCCAAAGCTCACTGAAAATTTTCCAACGGTGTGATGTGGCAAACGTAATAATTTGATACTGCTTCATGTAATCAGTCGGTTGGATATTATCGTCAAGACCGGGTTTATCAGTGGCAAACCATGTTGAGGCCGCCGCGGCAGATAGGCCTGCGTTGGATCCGTATGGACCACGCCTCACAACCGCGGGCCTTGCTGCCAGGGTCATTGACCAGTTCATCACGTGTTGTATGATGCGCCTACCTGTTTCATCATCAAAGCCCCCTAACCAGGATGGAACTGTTCCTTTACCATCAATAGGTAACGAAAAACGAACACCCGTCCGCCAGGTCTGTAGGCTGCTGCCTGTTTTTGATGTCTCTGCAACAAGTGGGCGATCAAAGAGCATAAATCTGCCTTCCAGGTCAGTAAAATGATCCACCTGAACGGCTGTTCTACGAGTTAATGGCGCCACGATTGATGCTTGGGCTCGGTTCCAGTAACCGCTGGGAATCCAGGCCAGGTCTGATTCTGGATCCTGTCTTGAACCAAGATCGCGACTGATTCTGTAATTATCTAGTGTGGCTCGACCGTAAATTGGCAAGCCAACTGACTTGAGACGCTGCCACCGGGTCCGCCCGTGGAGAGCCCATGGAATTTGGTAGCCCTCAAATCGATCATTCAACATGGTGGAGTCACCAATATAAGAGCCGATCCCCAAATAATAGTTCGATCCATCATAGTTAAGCTTGGCGCGAATTGGGTTGATGGACCATTCACCACTACCAGTTTCAAAACCCGGCTGGCTCGCGTCCGAAATATAGACGTCAGAACTATATTGGCGGTCAGAGTACCACTCCCCGGATGTCACAAAAGATAAGCGTTCACCCAGTCTGTCATAGGCTCGCCAGCGTGCTAGGCCGCGATTCGAATTATTGGGGACTCGTACAGATCCGAGAACTTTTGATTCACAGGCCTGACGGACTTTGGGGTCTGCGGATAAACACTCAGGCGCCTGCGCTTCCCACCAGTCTCTCTGGGCTAGGCGGCGAGTCGTATACTCTCGCCCCGATGAGGAGCTGATGTCATCGGCTGGAACGCCGGGAGCTTGCTGCTGGGCAGAAGCAAGACCATTGGCGTACATGTGGGAGAGCTCACTGCGTACAGAACGCTGACCCAACCACACCTTATCTCGCATCGCCTCCATATTAAGCTGAAGTCCACTATATTCTGACTTCTTCCACCTGACCTCTGCCCCTGCTCTTAGCCCTCTTCGCTCGAAGATATCGCCCTTGAGCGTAACATCCTTATTTTTACCTAGATCGATAAATAGCGGCTGTGAGTACCCACTCCCCGATACGGCATCATCAGTAAAGGATGGCATCAAAAGACCCGATTGCCGACGATCTTTAATGGGCACCATTAACCAGGGAAGGTAAAGAACCGGCACACCCTTGACTTCAAGAAGTGCGTCGCGGAAGGTAGCATAGCCACCCATCTGCGCAAATGTGCTTGATGCTCTAATTCCCCAGGCAGGTAACTCGTCACGTTCGCACTTGCAAGGAGTCCAAAGAGAGTGTTTTGCACTGAAGTCATTGCCGTTTGTTCTTAAGAGTTCATCGCCCTCCAGGCGAAAATATGACTGCTTTCCAGGATCCACCTGGACCCGCTCCGAAACGCGGGATTTCTCCCAAAAATCGCGACGCTTGCGAAGATTATTACGCCGCGACTCGGTCATTCGGGCAAAGGCTGGGTTTTCCTGACTACGAATGAGGTCTTCTTGATGCAAGAACCTTGCATAATTTCTGACATCGTCATCACTTGCACCCTGACCTATTTTAGCTTTACGGCGAACCGCATCCTTGACGATTTCTTTCTGTTTCGCTACCTCGTCCAAGCGCGCTTTTCTCTCGGCCTCAAAACTAAGTTCAGGAGCTGAAAAGCCAAGTACATCTTTAGAAATTCGATCTGCCTCTGCCTTATCATTAACGATCATACGAGCGCCCGCTATCTTGAAGTCCCCTGTTTCCGTTGCGAACTCTATGCGGTCACCAGTCAGGATCTGGTCTGCCGCAAGGATCACCACGTGGCCTTCGGCAATTAAAGCTCGGCGTTCTTGATCAACGACAACCCTGTCGGCCGTGATAATACTTCTCGGACCAATGGCAATGACGTCACCATCAAATATTTGTTGTTTACCATCACGGGTAAATCCAGTGGTCCTTGCGTCAAAAAATAGCTGCGGAATGCCATCCGAAGACTCAGGTATAATTTGGCCTGGGACAGGGACTGTGACACTGGAAACTTGCCCCGAGACGCTCGTAATTGCGGCAAGACCGCACCCCAGCACCAAAAATTTGGGCCAGAAACGTCTCAAACGCAGGGAATTATGAAGTCTGATCAAATGAACTGTACCCTATCTACCCGCCAACCATTTTTATGCCAGTAGCTAAGCACCTCGCCCACCATCGCCACAGAGCCGCAAATTAGCCAAGGGGATTTACTCCGCCAGTCGTCTTGGCTCAAAGCTCGAGTCCAAGCT
>JBIJBX010000214.1:0-4543 GCA_044344995.1 Oligoflexales bacterium
AAATGAGGCACGCGGCCTGACCCCGGAGGCTCGTAAGGCCTCTACAGGTCTCATCGCCATTCCCGGAACTGGGGAGGTTGAAAGCCTCAACGTCAGCGTCGCTGCAGCTCTGATTCTTGGTGAATACTGCCGCCAACATGGGGCCGGCACTCTCAAGGCCTAACATTCTAATATTGCGATTTTTTAGCCAACGGGGCCCTCGATTTTCGCTCCTTGACAGAGACCTCGGTGCCAGTCTATAAACTCTGTTCTCTCGTTTCTGCGCGGGTATAGCTCAGTTGGTTAGAGCGCCACGTTGACATCGTGGAGGTCCGCTGTTCGAGTCAGCGTACCCGCACCATCCTCCAGCACCAATAATCATTGGTCCGAAAACAGATTTTTTTGGGCTACTCTCACTTAGATTGAGTGTTCACGGGCCGGACTTGTTAAGGCAGCCACCTAGGCGATATCTGGAGCGACCGCATGTTTATACACTCCCTTTGTCTATTTTTTGTTTTCAGCGCGCTGAGCTCAAAAGTTCTAGGGCAAAATGTGAGGCAAGGACACAATCCAAGCCAGATTTGCGCTGGTTATCTGACTGAAGTCGAGGACGGAGGCGCTGCATACTCCCGAAGAAATGAGGGCGGTACAGTTTTGCTCCAGGTAGCAAGAGCGCAGTAATGTCGCAATTCAACCTCTCCTCGCGCCTCACAGCAATAAAACCAAGATCACCAAACATCACCGGATTAGATCTAGCCATTAGCGGTCGCTCCATTTGGGTATTGCGAGACGATGAACTGGGTGGCTTTTGGGGAACTAAATTTCGTAAATACGCCTCGATTATTGAGCATTGCCTTCGTGAAAATATCAGCGAGATTATTTGCTCGGGCGGTATCAACAGTAACAATTTAGCTGCCGCAGCCGTGTTGTGTTCAGAGTTTGGAATTAATGTGACAGCTCTTGCTGTGGACGATCACGAAACTGATCCCAGTCAGGCCACGGGTAACCGAATGATTATTCGTACGGCGCTTTCACCCGAACGTCTCGTGGTGGTCCCTAGGAACGAAAGACAGTCCATCAACGCGCGCATGGAAGAGATTGCCACGAAAATAGCACATTCTGGCAAAAAAACTTTGGTCCTACAGGAAGGTGGCGGCTGTATTCCAGCAGTCAAAGGCTGCCTAACATTGGCAGATGAGATTTTGAAAGAGCGACAGGAATGGCCTGATAGTACACTCCCAGACCATATCTTCATTGATTCAGGAACCGGACTAACCGCTGCTGGTTTACTGGCAGGGCTAAGATTAAACGCGCCAAAAGCAGCGATTAAAGTTCATGTGATTCAAATGGCAGGATTTGACGAGCAAATTCAAAATGCGTTCTCTTCCTGGGTCACACCGGCAACCGGTATCAGCTGGGAGCATGTGAACACCATGGTGAGAGTTTATCGGCCACTAAGCCCAAGGTCTTACGGGGCGACTAACGCCTCTGTCTTCAAATTTATCCAAGAACTGGCCCGTGATCACGGAATTCTGACTGATCCCGTTTATACAGCAAAACTATTTGCAAGGGCCTTTGATTTAATCCACGGTCAAAACCTAAAAGGAAAAATCCTTATCATACACACTGGCGGGCTGAGCGGTCTTCTTGGTTACTCCAAACAATTTAGCTAGTCGTATTCACATAAAAGGAAACGACCGCAGCGTTTATTTATGTGCCACGGGCTATTTTATGAACTTTTGGTATCTTGAGCTGGCGCTCGCGGCGAAACAGAGGTCGCAAGAAAAATTAGAGTCTCTTTATGATACTGCCGCTCAAAGCGTAGATCTTACTGATGTCCTTTAGAATCTTCCGAAAATCAATCTCCAGATCTTGAATAAGACCCGTCCGCACATCGAACACCCAACCATGAACCGAAAAGTTTGAGTTGTTCACAATCGCGTTCTGCACCGAAATATATTTAAGAATATTGACGCACTGCTCCTGGACATTAAGTTCCACCAGACGATGAAAACGCTGCTCTTCATCATGAATGGCATCCAGCTCATCAAAATGAAGCCGGTAAACGTCCCGAATCTGCCTCAACCATGGATTGAGCACGCCGTAATCTCGAGCTTCCATAGCAGCTTTCACACCACCACAGAGCGTATGACCGCAGACTATGATTCTTTTCACTTTCAAATGGGTAACAGCGAAATCTACCGCAGAAAGAATATTCATATCCGCGTTGTGCACCAAATTTGCAACATTACGATGCACAAACACGTCACCCGGCGGCAGACCAATAATCGAATTGGCTGGAACGCGGCTATCGGAACAACCAATAAACAGTGTCTCTGGAGATTGCCCGGAGGCAAGATCCGCGAAAACCTCTGGCTGATTGGCTTTAAGCTCCGCCGCCCACTTTCGGTTGTTTTCAAGCATCTTCTTGTAAGAGTCCATGCCTTGATTAAGCCTCCTGAGCTTAGTGGTTATTGACCGGTAATCCGCCGCAACGTCTGCGGTGAAACTTGTTCATAGCTTGCAAAACGCATGGTGAATGTGGCACGGCCTTGGCTAATTGATCGTAGTTGGGTCGAGTAGCCAAACATTTCGGATAATGCAGCCGTAGCCTCAACACACTGCAAGTGGCCCTTCATCGTGACATTATTCACCTGAGCTCGACGGCTCTTTACATCAGTCATCACGTTCGACAAATAGTCTTCAGGTACCATCACTTCAAGGGCCATAACTGGCTCTAGCAGTAATGGTTTCGCGTCTCGCAATCCTCTTCGCAGCGCCATACTTGCCGCAACTTTAAATGCATTTGGGTCTGGGATCGCGGGGTCAAACTTTCCATCAACGAGTTTGGCCTTAACTCCGACCACAGGAAATCCAGCAATTGGGCCCGCAAGGAGAGACTCCTCAAGACCTTTTTTGACCTGGTCAACATATTGCTTTGGTAGTTTTGCCTCTTTCACTTTATTTTCAAATACAAGGCCACCTTCTTTTGGGCCCGGCTCAAATTCAACACTTACGAACGCATATTGATTGATGCCAGCACCCTCTCTACGATGGGTCTCTTCTACCCGCCCCGGGGCCGATATGCTCTCGCGGTAACTGACCTGAGGATTACCGACATTACAATCAACCTTAAACTCCCGAGCCAGACGATCGACAATAATTTCAAGATGAAGCTCGCCCATGCCGGACAACAGCGTCTGGCCAGTTTCAGGATTAAAACTTACGCGAAACGACGGATCTTCATTTTGGAGGCGCTCCAGTGATTTTTGTAATTTATCTGTATCGGCCGAACTTCTGACCTCAACAGCAATCGAAATCACTGGCTCTGGGAAAATCACACTCTCATAGCGGATCGGATGCCGATGATCACAGACTGTATCTCCCGTCGCGACACCTTTTAGACCCGCGATCGCTACAATCTCTCCAGCACCTACGGTCTCAAGCTCTTCACGGTCATTAGCCTGCATTCGAAGGATTTTAGAGACTCGTTCTTTTTTGTCGGTCCGTGTATTTAGCACGACCTCGCCAACCGCTATTTTTCCGGAGTAAACTCGCACGTAAGTCAGCTGCCCGACGAACGGGTCACTCATGATTTTAAAAGCAAGACCCGAAAAAGGCTCTTCAGGCGTTCTTTTTCTAATGAGTTTTTTCTCCTCATTTTCAACATCCATACCCTCCACCGCAGGCAGCTCCAGCGGGGACGGTAAATAGTCGACAACCGCATCGAGCAAAGGTTGAACGCCTTTATTTTTGAATGCACTTCCGCAAAAAACCGGAACAAATTTGAAATCAATCACAGCCCTTCGAGCCGCGGCTTTCATTTCAGCCTCTGTGATTGGCTCACCACTGAGATACTTCTCGGCGATCTGATCATCAGCATTAGCCAACTGTTCTACGAGGAATTCACGGGCCAACTCAGCGTCGTCTTTGATGTCGGCGGGAATATCGACCTCGTCCCACTTATCACCCTTTGTATCGCCCAAACCCCAAATCAGCGCTTTCATCCGAATTAGATCAACAACCCCAGCAAATTGGTCCTCTCGACCAACTGGAATTTGAAACGGAACGGGGTTCGCGGCAAGACGCTCACGCATGGATTCAACCGAGGCGTCAAAGTCAGCACCAACACGATCCATTTTGTTAACAAAACAGATGCGTGGCACTTTATATTTATTCGCCTGACGCCAAACCGTTTCCGACTGCGGCTCAACTCCACTGACGCCGTCAAATACAGCGACTGCACCATCTAAAACTCGCAGTGACCTTTCCACTTCAATCGTAAAATCCACGTGGCCTGGGGTATCGATGATGTTGATCTGGTGGTTTTTCCAAAATGATGTCACTGCCGCCGCAGTGATGGTGATTCCGCGCTCTTGCTCCTGGATCATCCAATCCGTGGTCGTGTTACCCTCATGGACTTCACCGACACGGTGGATCTTACCGGTATAAAACAATATTCGCTCGGTGGTTGTCGTCTTACCGGCATCGATATGCGCCATGATACCGATATTTCGTAGGTTTTTTAGGTCTGTCGGCTTAGCACTCATTGCAAGAAGTCCTC
>JBIJBX010000215.1:0-4531 GCA_044344995.1 Oligoflexales bacterium
GTCACCATTCTGATAAATCCCGAGGATATTTCAAAAATAAAAGAATTATTAAAAAACCTAAGGGAGAATGTTTTAGCCTTATCAGCAAGTGAGCCTTCCGAACAAGCAAAGGTCACTCAAGTTAACATTCAAATGTTCCAATTAAGTCAATGAGGTAACTAACATGACTGCCATCATCAAAAAAATGCGATTCTTGAATCTAATCATTATCAGTTTATCCCTCTCCACAACGTCTGCTTGCCAAAGAAAAGACTCTGGATCAGGCGGCACTGTTGTTGGCAACGGATTTATTCGCTATCACGATAAAACCTATGATTTCTTTTTCGATTACGCCAAGGAACTAGAAATCTCAAGCCTATCTGACGCCAGCATTAAGCTTGATAATGCCGATTATGCCAACGCCCTCGGTAAGCGCGTCTCCGAGCTACGATTTTCTGTTAAAGATCTCGGCACCTCAGGTAGCAACTCGCTTTTAGATTATGCAAACCAACAAAATGGGAATCATGACTGGAAGCCCGTGGAAAACTCGAGGATCGAAAGCTTGTACACGCAAAATATGCTGTCTGGTGTTTTACACGCTCAGTACTTTTTCAAACTATCACACAGCATCATCCTACACGTTTCAGCAAATGCTGTGCATGAGGCCAAAGGTGTGAAACTTGTTTCAAGCGTCATTGCTTCGATCAATTTTGACACCCAATCTCCAGTCATACATGAGGTTTTATTCGAGCCAGCCAGTGTAACTGCGGGGCAAACTGTCAAACTTAAAATTCGTGCCACTGACAACATGACCGCAATCAAAGGAACTTCACCAGCAGGAAGCGTCGCAAGACGGGCTGAGCAAACCTGCCGTCAGCTCACTACCACAAACTGGGACTCTGTCGATGCCTGTGGTGAATTCCGGTCCCTCGGTAATGACTGGTACGAGTTTGATGTTCCTACAAATCCTAAAATGAAGCCAGGTCATTACTTTCTCTACCCTCTAACAGTCTGGGATGAAGCTGGTAATTCAATGGAACTTCTACCCGATACGACTCGCAACGTTTATCGCAGCCGAATTGCGACAGATGAAGCATTGATCCCGATGGCAACATTAACAGTCCAAAATGATCGCGCTGACACTCAGCCGCCACACATCGTGAGTGCAAAATTTGAACCGTCAGAGATAACAGCTGGAGAATCTGCCAAACTTATTTTTCAAGCCATGGATAATGATCCTTCTTTCTCTCCGCAACATTTCTGTGAAAGAGCGCTTCATCGTGAATGGTTCAAGCATATTCGCACAGACGTGCCCAAAAACGCTGAAATTGATCCGACTGAATACGCTATCCATGCCTGTACGAATCCCAAGAAAAGACCAGATGGCGCCTGGGAAGTCGCAGTCACAACTTACATTGGTCTTCCACCCGGTGACTACATCATGGATCTCAACGTCAAGGATCTGGTCGGCAATATGAGTGAGCCGGAGACACTTTTAATATCCGTCAAAAGTAACCAACCAACTGATACCGTAGGTCCAAAAATAATCACGATTAAAACTGATCGTGCGACCTACAAGCCTGGAGAAAAAGGCTCTGTTTTGATCCAAGCAACAGACGATCTGTCTGGAGTCTCCGGTCAAGCTGCGTACCTGATTCGAAACTTTTGTCGTGCGAGCATGATCACTCAAAATCTGGCGGAGGATGATGCCAATATGAAGGATCGAATCCTAATTTGCGATGGTTCGCTCAAAAAGCTAGACAATGACTGGTACGCGCTTGCATTTCAGCTACCCGAACAAGTGCCGAGCGGAAAATATTTTTTGCCTGACATCTCCTTAGCTGATAATGTCGGTAACCGAACGTTTCTGACCTCAGCCAAGAACGAGACCAGTGCAGGCAACTATAAGGATTTGTATAATGAACGAGAAACGAACATCCAAGTATTGAGTGTGACGGTCACTAATTAAATTCGGCTCCCGGCGATGGAAGTCAAGGCAACGCTAAATCTGGCTCTCCACACTTACTTAAAATAACCTCCCTTGCTTTCCCCTGGAGAGCAAGGGCTTTTTCCCATTTTGTGGACAACAATTTTTCGCCATCATCCATTTTTATAGAATCTAGTATTTCTAACTTCACCATTCCCCGCCTTATTAGCCAACTACCGGGGTGCAGAATCGACCGGGAACCTGTTATAGCGATAGGAACCACGGGTAAATCACACTCCACAGCCGTCAAAAATGGCCCCACATGAAATGGCAGGAGTCCCGACGCCCTGGTAAATGTGCCTTCTGGAAAAGACAATAAACTTTTACCTGCTTTTGCCATCTCGGTTGTGTACTCTGCGTCACGCAACGAAGCCGCGAGCTCATATCGCTCGACGTAAATAACACCAAGTCGGTCAAGTGTATATTTAACCGGAATAATTTTTTTCAATTCAGCTTTTGCGACAAACGAAACTGGTTGGCGCAGAGTTGCGAGAAGATATACTACATCTGAATAACTCGCATGGTTCGCTACAAATATCGCTTGTTTTTGATTCTGCTGACCTGCCGTGACTAGTTTTACGCCAGCAATCCACAAGGTGATTTTGGCTGCTAATCGCACTCCAAACCACCGTGATTTGATGGTGGGTAAAAAAACCACAAATGGCCATAGTAGCAAAGCGGATAGAATTACAAGTAACCAAATAAAAAACGAACGCACTATTTCAAAATTCATTTTCAGATTAATCTTTATCCTCAACAAAAGTGAACTAAACGTAAACAGAAGCAGCCGGGCTTTTAGTTGCCACTGAGAGATATTAAGTTCATCTTGGATGTACATGCTTTTACAGGCGGAGCGCCTCAGTTTCCCACTGGATGTCTTTAATAAAGCATGGGGTTTTACAAGCTTCACTTGATCGGAAGCGAAACCTAAAATATCCATAAGTTTAGCATTGATGCTGCGTCTTATCATCTCCTGTTGATCAGTATCTTCCTCCCTGGTCTCCGCTACAACAACCAGTCTTTCGGTTCCAAAGTCAGGGTCAGTTATGCCAAAAACAGCTACGCAACCTTTTCTTACTCCGGGAATATCACCGATCACCATCTCCAATTCTTCGGGGTGAACATTTCTTCCAGCATGCTTTATAAGATCCTTTATGCGACCCGTCACAAAAATCTGACCGTCAGCCATATAACCAAGATCACCCGTTTCTAGCCACTCACCCCGAAATAACTTTCTGTTTTCTACTTCGAGATTTAAGTATCCCGACGTAGAAGAAGGTCCTTTAAATTGAATCCGTCCCTCTCTTCGCTCGGAGACTTCATTATCCGAATCATCGACAATCCTTATTTCATGACCTGGCAACGGATAACCACAGCTAACAAAATCAATTGTTTCAACTTTAGTTGGGTCAGACGGAGATGCTATAGCCAGCCGCTCGAATTTTTCACGGTCAATCACATCGATTTTTGCTCTCGCACCCAAATGAGGGAAAGCAAGCCCAACAGTGCTTTCTGCAAGGCCATACACTGCCATGAGCGCGTCAGGATTCAACTTACTTGCCTTAAAACGCTCATTAAACCGCAACACAGTCTTCGCGCTTACTGGTTCTGCTCCATTACACACAGCCCGAACGGTGCTGAGGTCCATAGCACGCGCTTCTTCCTCGGATATATGCTTCAAACATAGTTCAAATGCGAAATTAGGAGCGGCTGTAAGTGTTCCGCGAAATTTGTGCAGCGTCTCAAGCCAAACTTTTGGTCGACTTAGAAAACTAAACGGTGACATAACAACAAAGGCACATCCGTAATAAAGGCTGCCAAGCCAGGCACCGATTAGGCCCATATCATGGTAAAGTGGCAACCAGCTGACAAAAATATCCCTCGAGGATGCCTGGAGAACTTCACCCATTGCTCGAATATTTGTCAAAATGTTGGCGTGGGATAAAATAACGCCCTTCGGGCTGCCAGTGCTTCCGGATGTGTACTGAATAAAAGCTTTGTCACTTGGCGTTATGATTACACGTACTTCTTTTGAATTGCTTGAACGTAAATCTTTCTTAGCATCAACTATTTTTAACCCCTCTAACCCAATCGAAAGCAAATGTCCGATTCGTCCAAGTGAATGCGTATCCGTGATCAACAACTTTGCGTTTGCATTTCGCAATATTTCTGCATGTCGCTGAACATGGTCTACTAGCTGCGAAGGGCGCACCGGCGGATAAATAGCAACGGGCACTCCACCACACAAAATAGCTCCCAGAAAACTATAAAAATACTCTAGTGATGTTGGCAGCATAATTGCTACCGCGTCATTCTTTTTAATGCCCAAGTCTACAAATGCGGACGCAGCATTCAAAGCGTTCCTGTACAGATCTGCATATGTTATTTTTTCAAATTTTTTTTCGGATTTCATAAAAATTGAGTGCACTCGAGTCGGATTCCTGTGTGCATGCCATTGCAGAACCTCGATAATCGTTCTGGCAGTTATCGGTATTTCTATATCGCTCAACCCCATCCGCTGCGTTATCTCAGCTAGAGGCTCAGATGTACTAGGAGAATTTTCAT
>JBIJBX010000216.1:0-4529 GCA_044344995.1 Oligoflexales bacterium
ATCAAACCCCTTCAAGGACCTCAGGGTCCCCTTGTTTTCCTGCCATGGGGATGTGGTGAAATTGGTAGACACGCTGGTCTTAGAAGCCAGTGCCGTAAGGTGTGAGAGTTCAAGTCTCTCCGTCCCCACCATTTAAATTTAAAATCTATATTATGTGTCAGTGCGAGGCCAAGCTTGGCTGATCTGTTTATGAATTGAAATAGCTACTCAATGATCTCTCAAAGAAATAGCCTCAAAGGAATATTGAAGGAAATAACTCCTTCGAGCGCCGGACCTTCGGTTGCCTGAAAGCGCCGAATAGCCGCCGATAGATATCCAATCGATGAACCAAGAGAGATTTGTAGTTGGTTTTTTTCTTTTTGAGTCCCAAATCGCAAACCCGCTCCTACATATAAACTTAAGACTTCCGCAACACCAACACCAACGGTCACATCCGTGGTGACAAATCTCGCGTCACCCATATAACCACCTAAAAAAGTGCCGTAGCTAAAATCTAGATTTCCCCTCGGTCGATTTTTTATACCGGCGATCAAGCCGTGGCTTCGCGACACTGAGCTTGCAAAGGACGGCCCCAGTATAGCCTCATGGGAGTTAGAATCTTCATAGGCATTTGCCCTTTTCGGACCACACAGACCAGCCAACAAGACAACCACAGCCCAACACCGAAGAGACGACTTTGAAATGATAAATGACATAAACAGAAAACCCCAAATTTTTGCCAACAACATTACTTTTTTATCACCTAGGACCGATCACGTTAAATTCATGCCCTGCGTGGCGCCAATGCTGGTACTCGCTGGGGGTGATTTCTTATTGTATTTCTCCATACGCTTGTCGTACGCGTGCGCGTTCTCAACAAAAACCAATACCGCAATCGAAGTGATCCACATGAGAACCGCAACCATCGCAGCCCCCCAAAAAGGCATTCCAAAAGTTACCAGCACACGCGCCAAAATCAGCAGAGAAAGAATACCGGCCGGAACCGCCAAATACCTTCCAATCAATTGCCAATCAACATCAGCAAAAAGCTGTGGAGCAATGATCAAATTCGCCGCTACCAGGACAAAAACTAGCAATAACAATTTTATTTTTTTCATTTACTCACCAAAATAAGAGTGACTCTTGAAATTTTAATTTAAATGGTTTGTCTTATTTCATCCAGCTCAATGCCTGATCGTAGCAACTCCGACCGATCGACGACACCTGAGGAAATCGCTCGATCAAAGAAGTTTAGAAGACCCAGAACACTGGCTCTATCATCAAAAACTCCGCCCACATGGCTAGCCTGCGCTGATTTTGCGACAAAAGCCTTCAGTCGGGCGACTGCGCCTTCCAACTCTCTCAGCACATAGACATGATTGGCGATATGCCTTATGGGCAATTGACAGGGGTGTAGATCCCAACCCTGATAGTAACCATTGGCAAGACTTCGGGTCATTTGCCGGTAGTTATAAAGCCACGCGGAATCAAACTGACGACGAGACTCTTCGTTTAATTCTTTTGGCAAAATTGGCAGGCGACTGATGATTCCATCACTGACAGTAACGTTTGGCGCCAATGCAGCACCAAGTTGTATCCAAATTCTAGCAAAGTCACAGGCGAGATGATCGACAGATTGTCCTGCGCTCCCAATGCCAATGGACGACGTGAAATCGTAAACGCCAAAATGAAGACTTCGACAACGACCCGCAGCTGCATGCATAAATGAGGCAAGTGGGATCGTTCCATCCCTACCCAAGAAAGCCTCAGGAGATTCAATAATAAGTTCGATGGAAAAAAAACTATGGCCGAGGTGAAGATCTTTCTCATATCCATCAAGGATTTCTACTAACGTCGCGACTTGCTCCGCGTTTGTAACCTTCGGCAATGTAACAATAAGATGTTTGGGCCCAGGCAAATGTTGCTTTCGTTCACGGCTGAATGACTCCACAAAGAGCGCCAAAGTTTTTAGAGAGCGACGCATACCACTTGTGGACAGCGGTTTGATTCTTATCCCAATATTTTTTGGCGCAGAGTGGTCATTTGCGCTAGCAACGACAACTCGGCCCGTCGAGACCGCGTGCGCGTCCTCTTCATCGTCCGAACGAATTCCGTAGCCGTCCTCAAAATCAATCCGGTAATCCTCTAAGGGAGCCTTTAAAATCTTGGTTTCCACCCTTTTAAAAATCTCACTAGCAAACTCTCCACTCCAGCCTTCTCCACAGCGGGCGTTCAGGGCGCCAGCGTTGGGAGCTGCGAACCTGAACGCCTCAATGGAAAGTTTGGTAATTTTTTCAAAGGTTTTTTCTGTAAATAGGTGGGCACCACCGTACATGACATGAACAGGCTGGTGAAAGGCCTGCTTTGGCGAAGAACTCAGCGCATCAGCAGAAGCTGCTCGATTGGCCAGTTCCAGACGCTCGATTTGTTTTGAAAATCGATTGAGATCAACTTTGGACATATTGTCCTCCTGTCGATTAATAATCCCACCACTACGCAAAAATCCGCTGACTATTTCTATGAAGGAAAAGCCAGCGGATTTTTTTTAATTCATATCGCCACTACGAGTGACTGGACACAGCTTACTTGGTCGAATAATTATTTACGACCAAGACCGGCTTTTGCCTCAGCGACAAGGGCCGAGAAGGCTGCTTTGTCTGTCACTGCGAGGTTTGAGATAACACTACGGTCAACTTCGATACCACGCTTTTTCAATCCGCCGACGAACTCGCTATACTTGAGTCCTTCTGCACGGGTTGCAGCGTTGATACGAATGATCCACAGTTTTCTAAACTCACGCTTACGTACGCGACGATCACGATACGAGTAACGAAGAGCGCGGCGAACCACATGGACAGCCGTCTTGATATTGCTCTTACGCGTACCGCGGAAGCCCTTGGCCAAACCAAGGAGTTTCTTCCTTCTACGTCTTGCTTTAAAACCACGTTTTACACGAGCCATGATACCTATCCTTATCCGTTAGGAAGACAACGCATCACTAATCCCAAATTGGAATCATCGACGTAACCGCCCTTTTTGAGCTTGTTCTTACGACCGCGATCCTTCTTTGTCAGAATGTGACGCTTGTTGGCGTGACTGCGCTTGACCTTGCCACTTGAAAGCACTGTAAAGCGCTTAGCAGCTGCGCGTTTGGTCTTGATCTTTGGCATCTAACCACCTCAAATCATTAATAAAAATCACCAAAATGACGGGGACCACCTGGTGAAAGTGAACCGTTTGTGTATCACTTTGACCTATGCCGCGCAATATTTTCTTTTTGATTTAGAGCTATTAAACCCCCTTGTTTTTCAGAGGGGGCTCTTATGAGAAAGAAGTACTTCGTGGGTGAGGCTACTGCACCAAGACGGCAGCCTTGCCACTCGCCATGGCGGCTGCGTAACCATTTCGCCAATCAGATGAAGCCACGCTAAGAACGCCTTGACCTGTCATAGTTCCGGAGATCACTGGGGCATCCGCTGCCAATCCAACATCGCCAGGAGATGTTTTGCCCTTGAACCATCTGGGCACCGGTATGTTGGCAATATCTCGACCTTTTTCATCGACAATGCGCAAGGCTGCACTCGGTCTGACCGTTCCTGAGGCCTTTAGAATGAAACTAACGGGCTCCCCTGTCGCAGGAGTCATACTAGCTTGACCCAGCAGTTGTGGTAGCACATTTGAAATCGGTGACTCCAAAATGACTTTAATCCTTTGGTCACCGAAGTAGGTTGTGGAAACTGAGGTCGTCGATTGAGCTAGTTTAGCCAGCTGACTCGGGGCATTTTGTGGCGTGACTCCGAGGCGCGAGGACATGAGCAAAGGAATGTTCTTCTCCGCTATTTTTAACCCATCAGCCCAAGCGCGCTGTTCAGCAGCCCGTAAGTTTTTCTCACCTTCACGCAGCTTGCCGACACCATAGAAGCGAATTTTGCCGCTACTCCAGTTGATTTCGTAAGCTCCTTCGCGCTCAATCAAATTGCCCGCAAAGGCTGATGCGGCAAAAAAACTGATGATTACACTAATGATTAAGCTACTGATTCGAGTCATACTAACCCCTCACATCATTAAGCGCGCGCAACGGCCGCAGATCTTAGTGAGGTAGCGTGGGATCGTTAGGTGGCTAGTAGATGGCTGATCTGAGACACCACCGTCGGAGTTCCCGCAATAATTCCCTCACCTTCTAAATTATATGATAGGCCTGCTGAGGTGGCGTCCAAAGAGGCAACTTCTGCCGCCGTGTTGGGCGATGGGTAATTTGTCACAATTCCCCGCGCCTCACTGACGAGTAAACTTCCAGCAGCCACGTCCCATAAGGCTAAGCCTCGCTCCCAGAAACCATCGTAGACCCCAGCTGCAACGAGGGCCAAATCCAAGGCCGCGGAACCATCCCTTCGGATCGATTGGCACTGCTGAGCCACCCGGCGATAGCGTTCAATTTCACGGTCCAGATCCTTGCCGACTGTGTAATAAAAACCTGTGACCAGAAAGCACTGAGAAAACCCTCTGTCCCTGACGACTTGCATGGGGGATCCATTACAAGTCGCACCATG
>JBIJBX010000217.1:0-4527 GCA_044344995.1 Oligoflexales bacterium
ATGATAATGCCGAGTGTTTGGGAGTCTTTGGGGCGATGGGCAAGCTCGTCAGATTTCTTAGACTTATAGTAGTTATCAACATTCCAGTAGTACATTTCAAGGCGAGAGACTTTGGACTCAAACAAAGTCAAAGCGACTCCCATGTCACCAAACTCTTTTAAAGTGTCTCCGTCTCCCAGAATCGAGATTCTTCCACCAGGAATGAATGCCCAGCTCAAACGAATTTCACGCTCGGTGGTTTGTTCGACCAAATCCTCTCTACGAGACTGTAAAAAGGTGGCCGTAAACTTAGCCACAGGATTGGGAGCGATTATGATCTCTTCATCATAGAGAAATCTTGAGGCGTTGAGACTGCCTGCACTGCTGCGGTAGCCAAACTGGGTATTCTGCCACTGATCATCCCAGGAGCGGGGGTAGCGGTAGGAGTTCTTGTCGTTATAGGTTTCAGTGTTGTTACGTTCTTCTGCATCCACGCGGTCTGCGTCCAAATGATTGAATCGGGCGAAGCCCTGACTTGAAAAAAGCATTAAACCCAATAAAATCGACACTTTAAATAATTCATTAGAATTTCTATAAGTCATTTAAAACTTCCGAATTTTATTGACATTTTAATAAAATCATATAAAACCACGCAGCTAACTAAATCTTTCCTCTTCGAGGCCTCTTATGCAGAGAAAAATGATTTGTTCTCTTCGCGTCGTCAGCCCGCTCCTCGCTCTTATCTCCCTCATCTCCTCCTGCGGAAAACCAACTCAAACCCACTCCCTCAGAACGCCGGCCCTTAACCTGAGCGAATCTGATGACAACACCATTCTCGACTACCAGATTGGTCCCACCTGGGACAAGGCTGAAGTAACACTAAATCTTCTGAGTGATCAGAATCCGGTTCTCCTAAAAACCGCTCAAGCTACGGCTAAATTGACCGTTATGTTTTCGACGGGAACTGGATTCGTCGTCGGCGAAAAAAACGGACAGGTCATGCTGGCCACCAATCACCATGTCATCGAGGACCAAAAATTCTGCGACGAAACAAAAGTTGCATTCGAAGTATTGGGCATAAAACGCGTCCGCTGCGATAAGGTTATAGCCACCAATACGGATCTTGATTTGACCCTTTTTACGATCAAAGGCCTAACTGTTGATGCCACAAGCAAACTAATAGCTACTGCCCTCCCACTGAGCAAAGTTGGGCCTCAAAAGGGGCAAAATCTATTAACCGTAGGTTATGGATTCGCTGGCAATGATTCCGGCAAACTCATGGTTGATCAGGGTGATGATTGTAAGACCTATTCAAAAGACGACGAAATGCGTTATATGGCCGATCCTGACGTGGTCAATCCTGGACCATACAAAACATGGTTATTTGCTGCTGGATGTGACGTATCCCACGGCGATTCCGGGTCTGCTGTCGTTGACCGGGACACAGGCGAAGTGGTGGGGCTTTTATCCACTGGAAAAATCCCGAAGATCGCCAGCGTCAGATCAGCCGAATTCCTGCAAAAAATGTTTGACGGCAGCACCGAGGACGTTTGGAGTGAGCTGACCTATGTGGTGCCATTTTCCAAGATCTTCGAAACTCACGGATCAGTTCTATCAAACTAAGGCATATAACAGCCAAGCGGTACTTTATCAGTGATTGACTCCCACGGGCTTGAAGGGCTTCGTGAGTCCTGAATTTCAACTCTGATCTTGTGATCCGGGCCGCACTTGGCTCGTACCAAATAATTTCCAATCTTAGTGGTGTTTGCAACGGCCGCTGAATCAAAAGCCCTCACCAAAACCGGATTGGATGACGTAACGGACCTCAACGCGATATAGGGACTTAATGCACAGTTCGTGACTTTTGTGGCATCACAGTCTATGGCGTACAAAATCCGGCGAATGACCTCGATTTCGTTCATTTGGTCATCGATTTTTCGTTTGACTACGGACTCTTGAACGTAAACAGTACTAACAACGAACACAAGAATACCAAAAATACCTAAAGCTACTATTAACTCAACGAGCGTCACCCCCGCGTTACTCAACCGGAGTACATTTTTTTTGGCCATAAAAATTTTCCTAAGAATCATTTCTGTCTCACTTGGGTTTATACAAAGAAAAACGTCAAGGGGGCGCGAGGTTTCCATAGCACTGCCTGCAGCTGGCAGCTTTTGGAACGAAAGTAGCAATATCCTCAGATTTGCTGACTCTAAAAATACACGTTTCATTATTCGAATTATTCTCGCTTCTTTTAACCACATTCCCCGACGGGTTTCGAATGGAAAACGCAGCGCCGGTTGCGGCCTTACCATGATCAGTTGCATCAACGACAATCACATATTTTTTCTTCAGTAAATTAATCGTAGTCGGAGACAATTTGTTACCAGCAACGATAATTTCTCGAGATGGATCACCCTCCTCCCAAAATCGAACAGACCCTTTATCATCGATGATGCTCTCAACCGTGTAATCTCCAGGATCTTTTACGTCTAGATAAGTCGTATATAACAGCATTTCAGAGCCGGGCACTTCCGGGCAATAATTGCCCCAGCCGCTTGTATTCGCCGTAGCAAGAGGCGAAATAAAACTAGCAAAGGGATCCGTGAAAGCATCAACGCGCTTCTCCCAAAGACCCTTAGCCTTTTTCCAAATGTTATTTTGGTCCTTGACATTAACCGTGCAGTCAATCTGAGAAGGATTATAGGCAGGGTTCACCAGGCAGGGTACAACCAAATCCTTACAAACTATGGGAACCCCGTCGAGTAGCGCCTTGGGAGTTGTGCTCCAATCTGGACCAGTGGCACTTACAGTAATTAGCCCGTCATCACAGGCTGCACTCACCTGAAGCCTGTCAAACAATTTACCGTTAGCGGGAAGAATTTCACTGCCGTCATCTGCAAGCAATTTAAGATTCCCATTACTTCCGCATGCTGCAAGATATCCAGCATCAGCCTTCGTTCGCACACAGTCTGTGAACGTTAACAAATAATGACCAATCCGACTGGCCTCTTGTCTGTTTTTAAGGACCACGACACTTTTGAAATTCTGACTGCGCATATTTGCGAAAACAGCGACCCCAACACCAAGAACGGCGAAGGAAATTATCAGCTCTACAAGAGAAAATCCTTGAGATTTATTGGATTTATTTCTCGTAAAAGTCATAACAGCACGCACCCCAAGGCAACGTTTGGATTAACATTAGACCAGGCTGGATTTGTCAGTTTAATGGGACTGGCTTCCAGAAAGATATTTTTGTCCGTGGGATTTTTAGGATTGGAACAACGGGCACGGACATAATAGGAGCCAATTACGGTTACATCCGAGAGCGCAACCAGACTAAAGTCCTTGACGGCCACCGGAATACCCAATGCTTTGGAGTCTATTCTTAAATAACCTGAAGCAGGACACGAGGTGTAATATGATTTGGTCTTATCGCAATCCATTATTCTCTTAACATAATCAAAAATGGCTAATTCTGTTACCCGAACATCAAGAGTTTCTTGCGCCCGAAATTCATTCTTAAACTGCTGAGATGTCACAAAACCAATGGTCGTGACGATTGCAATGAGGATTACAACGGCGACAAGACTCATACCGGTTTCCCCAGTGGAGGTCTTTTCATCTTTTGAATCTATTACTGGCATTGATCGCTTCCAATGAAACCACTCAAACCACTAAATCCCTGCAAACATACCAAAAGATAACTGCTGTCCGATTGTTGTGCTGAAATCCTTATAGAGAATGCGGTAACCCAAATTTAGCTGCACCCATGGTTGGTATGCATTGAAAGCAAAGCGAACCCACGCGTTCCTGTAGGAGTCTTTAACGCCACCATCCTGAAGAGTTTGCGTGATTCCTGACCCGTAAGACATGTCCACGATGCTAAGAGGTACCGGCAACTCCACATCCCAGCGCCTCGTCGTAACTGTCTGCTGTTCTGATTCACTCTTGATCCGTTTTACGATCTCTTGGGTCATCTCAATGTGAGGACGGAACGCACCCATACGATTAAACACATTAAGCGGTGCGAGGCGGAATATCCAACCTGAAATATTATAATCCATAGCAAGAGAGTAAGCCCGAACGCTAACACCGTCATGAGGTAGACTTTCGCCGCCTTGGCTTCTTGGTAATTCAGCTGTTTGTAAGCTCCCTTTGAGGATTCCCAACTTCAGGTCATAGTTCAAGGTACCAGTTGTATATTGCTGACTATTATCGCCATCTAACTTGAGGTTAACTTTACCAGCTGAAACTCCGGCGGAGAAATGCCCCAGAGCCTCTGACGCACCCCGACGCCAACCAATACGCGCGCCACTCCACGAAGTAGCCTCAAATCCAAGTGACTGGTACGCCAGCGTTTCCTCATCCTCAGACTTCATATAACCAGTAACTTCCACAGTATTTTTGGGTAAACTTAGGGCTGGAATGCGCTTTAAGTTACTAAAATTATAAATGTCCAGGATTCGATGTCGACCAAAACTATAAACGCCCGGTGAAAGAAGCTCCGTTGGACCAAGACGAAGTTTTGAGCCAATCACCCAGGCC
>JBIJBX010000040.1:0-15363 GCA_044344995.1 Oligoflexales bacterium
TTACGAAGAGGCTATGGCTAAAGCTGCCACGCACGGTAAATTATCGGGCGCTATTTGCTGTACCGGTTCAGTCATTTTGAAATCAGCTCACGCCACCACGCAGCAGGAGTTTGACGCGACGATTGCTGCAAATGTTACAAGTGCATTTGGTATGCTTAGATCCTCTGCAAAAGCCATGATGGATCAAGGTGGATCGATTGTTTTGGTCTCATCTGCTGCGGCCCAAATCGGTCTGCAAAATCACGAGGCCATCGCTGCCGCAAAAGGGGCCATTATCGGACTAACGCGCTCCGCTGCCGCCACCTATGCGCGAAGTAACATCCGGGTTAACTGTATCGCGCCGGGACTCACCGAGACGCCCATGACGGCACGATTGACCTCAAACGAGGCAAGTCGAAAAGCGTCTGAATCAATGCACGCTCTCGGGCGCCTAGGTAAGCCTTCGGATATCGTCTCAAGTATGCTTTGGTTACTGTCAGATGAAGCGAGCTGGGTCACAGGTCAAGTCATTGGCGTTGATGGTGGTCTTGGCTCGCTTAAAACACGCACTTGACCATAACACTCTAGGTTTTTGATCGGATTTATTGATTCCATAAGGAAGGGAAAATCATGTTAATAAAGCATCTCCTCGCTTTATCCCTACTCTTGAGCGCGCCGCTCATTGCAGCAAACGTATCAAATACAGGCACTGAAACGCACACTTTTGGATTAGCAAGGATCAGCAATATTACCGACGGCTACTTCGGTGCCAAGCGGGTTTACTATACACTAAAGTGTAACGAGATCTTCACGAGCACTCTGACGCAGTCTACTAGTACAGGCGTCCTGGCAGTCGGGATATTGAAAGAAATTCAACCAAGAAGCTGCAATACAGCGCCACGCCAAGAATGGCAGCGCGTGATCCCCGAAGGTAGATCTGTGACAGCAACAACTTCGTTCAACGAAGTTTGGGAGTGCCGTGGTATCTGCTACATCATCTCAGACCCCGTGGTCGATCCCTATCAAAAAGTTGTAAAGTACGGCACCAGTGAGGATCAAACTAGGGAACGTCTACCATGCCCTCCGGCCGACCAGGTTGAAATGTTATGCCGCACCATAGAACTAGCAGAGTGAATTAGACTTTGGGTGCATTTTTTGTGCAGCTAGTCTAACAGGATAACTAAGCGCTCTAGGCTAAGGACTAAAAACAAGCTATCTTGACAGGCTAAGATTTAGTTTTTAGGAGGCTTCAATGCGCGTGCTTCTACTATCAGTATTCGTTATATCCAATATTGCTTTTGCAAAAACGGTCAAACAAAAACCAACGAGCGATATCCCGGATCGTCGTGAGTTTCCACTCAATGAAACTATTAATCCGTGCGATGATTTTTACGCCTATGCCTGCAGTGAAGCCCTCTCTGGGTTTAAACTAAGAGACGACCGGTCAAAGCACACGTTTTCTTTCTCTGACTCCAGCGAGCGACTTCTTAAGAAAAAAGAAAAGTTTCTGGACGATTTAAGTAAATCAAAAACCGCCCAATCAGAACGTCGTGAAACACTTAAGACAGTATTTAATTCGTGTATGAACGTGCCGGCTTCCATCGCGGAAGAAAAATCAGTCGTTAAAGAAACATTAACGGAAATCGCCGCTGTCAAAACACCCGCCGACTATAACGCGTTCAATGCCAAGCAATATTCTGCGGGTCGCGCTGATGTTTGGGACTTTGGGGATATCGCCAATCAAGACAAGCCACTTGAAAGTGACGTCTACATGCTTCCAGATTTCATGACTCTTCCAGAAAGGTCCTACTACGACAATAAGGAGCTCGTTAAGGATTTTCAGAGTGTCATGACCGAGTTCTTTAAAACCATAAAACTAGATCAACCAGAAAAACGCGCTGCCAATCTTTTGGAGCTTGAAAAGGCTTATGCTCAAGTCTTTCCCTTACCGGCAGAATTTAGAGAACTTATCACTAAAAGAGTCTATGTCACGAGACAGGATCTTTTGAAAAAATATCCGGGCATAGGCCTTGAATATCTGCTTAAAGACGTGCCAGAAACAGTAAAAATCCGCGACTTCTCACCAGCTGCCATGAAGTGGCTGACCGATTACCTTGCAAGTGCTGCCACTGACGAGAAGAAACTTTCTATCCTGAAAGACCATCTTGCATGGTCAACCGCGTCAAAATTTCTAGATGACTCTAATCCAAAATTCTTCAAGCGATGGTTCGACTTTCGCCACAAGCATTTGGGCGGACCAGCCCAAAGGTCGCCACGCAAGGAACGCTGTACTGACTTTGTGATGGACCGCTTTGGTCGAGAACTAGACGCAGAGATGATTGATGTTGTTTTCCCAAATTTTCCGTCAGAGAAGATTGTTAACCTTGGTGAAAAAATTCGAAGCGCCATCATCGCTCGAATGGAAAAAAGTGACTGGCTAAGCCCAGAGACCAGAAAAGAGGGGATTGAGAAGGTGAAGGTCATGAAACTTCAGCTTGTAAAGCCTTCCAATGATGAGGAGTGGGACTTTAATCTACCCGGCACTTACCAAAAAGATAAGCCTCTCTCAAACCGCTTCATGGTCAACACCAAACGACGCGAAAAAATGATCCAAAGGATTTCAAAGCCACGCAATCCCAACATCTGGGGCATGGGACCCCTGACGGTGAATGCATACTACAATCCAACGTCTAATAAATTCGTGATGCCAATCGGCATTCTCCAGTATCCATTTTTTGACGTGAATGCCCCGGATGAAATTAATTTAGGGGCCGTTGGTGTTGTTTTGGGGCATGAAATTGGTCATGGGATCGACGACAAAGGCTCTAAGTACGACAAAGTGGGCAAGATCCGTCAATGGATGAAAGATGACGAAGTGAAGAACTTTATGAGCCGAGGCGACAGGCTTGTGGCCCAGTTTGATGCTATTGGCCATAACGGAAAATTGACCCTCGGAGAAAACATGGCTGATCTGTCAGGCTTAACATTCGCCTGGGACGCGGCTTTCAAAGGCGGCGCAGGCACTCCCGAGCTCAAAAAAGGATTTTACATTCAGTACGCAAGACTCTGGTGCGAGACCATCAGGCCAAAATTTCGGGAAATGCGCCTAAAAACCGACCCTCACGCCACAGGAGAGGCTAGGGTCAACGAGCAAATGAAACATCAAACGGGCTTTGCTGAACAGTTCAGCTGCAAGGCTAACAATAAACTTTGGCTCGACCCTGATAAGCGAGTCAAGATTTGGTAATTATTGTTAGGAAGAACTTTAAATCCTAGCGCGGACGCTCAAGGGATTTGGCCTTCACTGCTGCCAATCTTTCGGGCGTATAAGTACTAACCAATTTTTCGAGCCCTAGCTTAAAACTACCATCAGTGCCGTCAATGGCGCGGCGAACCCAAAACCCAACTACGCCGGGGCTAGCTGCATCCTGAGGTAGACCCTTGAGCATGCCAGACAAAAGCCCCTCTGGACTTGAAACTCCGTTGGGAGATGCTAGGGCGTCTCGGTAAGCTTTCTGTAGTCGAGCAAATTTCTCTGGATTGACGTCAAGGGCGTAGATGGTCGCAAGAAACCATTCAACGTTGTTTTGTAAATAATCCACGTAGATCTGATAAGTCGCTGCCCTAAAACCCACATCCTTCTCACCGGGAATGGCATTCTGAACAGCCCAATCAACGAACTTCTTGTTATAGTTACCAAACGACTTGGTGCTATTGAAGTTTATGGCTCCAGGTTTATGCGGGCCAGAACTAAATACGGCGGCACCGGCTAGTTTCTCCAAGGTTTGAAGATCTAAAAGGGACAGCATAAAGCATGATGTGATCCGCCCACTCATCTCCCAAAATTTTGGCGACAACTTATTCATGTAAAGACCGGAAGAACAGCCATTGGTAGCATTAGGAAGTTTGGTCCAGGCTCCCTTCATTTTTTCATCAGGATTTACGGACGCGGGCTGTGGCGCCGCAGCGGGAGCTACAGCCTTCTTCTTAGCCTCCTCTTTAAGACGCTCTTCTTCCTTCTTTTTTTCCTGTTCTTTTTTCTTCTGTTCTTCTAGTTTTTGCTTTTCCTTATCAACGAGTTTCTTGAATTCCTTTTTTAAGTCGATGGCAAAGCCAGACTGGGATGTAGTCAATCCTGCTGCAAGTAGACTGAAGATTAAGACGAAGTGCTTCACAAAAAGCTCCTAATTCAAAATAACATTCACGCATAAGTTGTAAGTGCCTCTTGTTTTATTATCACTTGGTTGTCTTTACAGCTCAAATCAGGCACCGAAAAACCAACCTGATGTTGTTTTTTTCTGTCTAACTGTTCAGATTTATACATACAATGTACATTTTTTTAGATTTTCAAAAATAACCGCTGGCTACTCGAGTAACATCACAGGCTAATGCGACTCTGGATATAATGGGGAAGATGACACTTTCAAACACCATCTTAAGATCCAAAAAGCGTGCCTTCAGCGCTCTTATCGGCATATTTTATTTTGCCTTCGTTAGTAGTCCAGCACTGGGATCATCGCAGCACAAACTTTCAAAAAAATGCCCGAACACAGGCCTTTATCAAGATCACGATGGCTATTGTCGCCCCATTCAGCCCTATCAAAACGCTAACGCCCGCTTTCATGGCCTATGGAAACTCGAGGATAAAAATATTGCTCTTCGCCCTGAACAAATCGACCTAGGTCGATTATTATTCTTTGACCCAATACTCTCCCACGACCAGAAAATGTCGTGTTCGACCTGCCATGATCCCACAAAGGCTTTTTCAGGTAATCGGCCTGGGCTTCGCAGTTCCCCGGGACTCATCAATCTGGCCTACAACCCGAAATTTTTCTGGGATGGCCGTGCCACAACCCCAACGGATCAAATCGCTGCACCACTAACCTCGCCTATTGAAATGGGTAATTCATCGGTGGCTGCTGTCATGACCCGCTTAAACTCAATCGGTGCTTACCGTAAACTTTTTGCCATAATTCGCCCGGCTGGGAATCCGAATACAGAAATCACCTGGACGGAACTCGTCGCGGCAATTGATAGCTTTCAAAAATCTCTTGTCACATTCACCGCACCTTACGACCGCTACATTCTGGGTGATATGAACGCCCTGAGACCAGATCAGATTCGGGGTTTGACACTTTTTCGGTCATTCGCAACAAGATGCGCCGAGTGTCATACACCGCCGCTATTTACAAATCACCAGATTTTGACCATTGGGTCTCCAGGGGAGTCGCGCCCTTTCAAAGTGCCCACTCTTCGGCAGATCGGCAAGACCGCTCCCTACATGCATCGTGGTGCATTTAAGTCTCTTGGCGAAGTGGTGGGATTTTATAACGAAGGGGGCGGTCGTTCGAATAAGGGAATCTCAGGCAGCAACACCCACTGGCACGTACGCCCCATTGGCCTCACCGAAGCGGACGAAGCCGATTTAGTGGCTTTTTTGGATGCCTTGACTGATGATAGTTGGAGACCTGAAATACCCAAGACGGTTCCCTCTGGACTAGTGCCGGGACAGCTAAATTAAAGGAGTTTTTTTGTGGTGAAGTATTGGTTGCTATTGGTTTCCTGTCTAGTTTTCAGCACTGTCATCATGGGCGCTGAGCACCAGGTCAGACCTGGCGAGAAAATTCAAGAAGCCATCAATCGTGCGAGTCCTGGTGACTCAATTATCATCGCTCCAGGTGTCTATCATGAAAATCTTGTCATCGATAAAGCAAATATCACCCTCAGAGGTGTTTTAAGCGCTGGCAAGTGGCCCGTGCTGGACGGTAAAAATAAACTTAATGACGGCATTATCGCCTCAGGATCCGGGTTTACCGTTGAGTGGCTGCACATCAAAAATTATAAAGCCAACGGCGTTACGACTCAGGCTGCTGACAACGTCATCATGCGTCACTTGATCGTTGAAAAAACCGGAATCTACGGAATTTATCCAACTCTTGGTCGCAATGTGATCATTGAAGACAACGTCACCTCTGGAATTGCTGATGCTGGAATCTATATCGGCATGTGCCAACACACCGACGTACGCCGCAACGAGGCCTACGACAACGTGGCAGGAATTGAGGCCGAAAACTCCCATGATGTGCTCATTGAGAACAACTATGTCTATCGCAACACGAGCGGGATTTTGGTTTTCACTCTTCCGGAGCTCCCCAAAAAATCAAGCGGCAACATCGTCGTCAGAAATAACCTCATCTCCAACAACAACCTTATGAACTTCGGAGCCAAGGGCGCCATCGTCGCGAGCGTGCCGCCGGGATCAGGCGTAATTGTTTTGGCGGCGGATGATGTGATTTTTGAAAATAACATCATCAGAGATAACAGTTTGGCCGGTGTGATCATCGCCCATCACGGTGCCATTCCACACATGGCCAAAGATCCACAAGTGGAGCCGAATCCTGACCGGGTTAAAGTTCTAAAGAATTTATTTTACAACAATGGCACTAAAAATTTTTCAGACTTAGTCATCTGGACGCGCTACTTGATCAAACAAATCATTAGCACTGGAATCCCCGAGGGAGCCGACGAGAGTGTTATTCCACGTGGTGGTGACGTCGTTGGAACCAAAGTGGGAACGGAACTTTGCATTTATCAGCCTGAGGGCCTAAAACTTCGTGATACGGAGCACTTTGGAAAATGTCCAAATGCATCGCAAGCAAATCCACCCATAACGATGCTCGTTGACGCAAACAAACTGCCGGAGGTGTCGTCAAAAAATCTTGGCGAGCAAACCTATGCCGCTATTTGCGCAGGGTGCCATGCGATGAATTACCAACTTATTGGTCCGCCGGTTAAGGAGATTCAAGCAAAATATAAAGATAATCCTCAGGGCATCGTTAATTTTGCAAAGGCGCCGGTTAAGGTGCGCAGCGGATTTCCTCAAATGCCTCCGCAAGCTTACTTGGGTGATGAAAAGCTAAAAGCAGTAGCCGATTATATTCTTCAAATGAAATAGGCTTTTGCCACTTATTTCTCTATTACAAGGATCCTTTCAAAGGGCCAGATGCAGCGCTCCCGCCATGGCGCCAACTGCGGTGCCATAGACAACGTGAGCCAAAAGGTGCACCAAGGCCACGTTGATGCCGGTGACACGAAATTGTTGCAAGGGATGATGCTCGGCCACAAAGATAACGAGGGAAATCGAGGTGACAAGCCCTTGAGCGAAGCCACAAAAAGCACCGAGCTGTACATACCGAATGACGCCACCACTAGCAATTTCAGGAAACTGACTCCACACATAGACGTAAAGCAAAGCAAAGAAAATACCGCCAAAGGCGTGGATGAGAAGGCCGGGCTTGACGGAGTTTTCGTATTTTTTAGTCAAAAGGCTGCCAAGGGCTCTAACCATGTCGCCATTAGCAAAACCCTGCCAGTGGAAAAGATAGAGGGTCAAAGTCATTAGACTCGTGGCAGCGATACCCACCAAACATGTCAATAAAAAGCTGGACATCTCACACCTCCACAAAGATTGGCTTAGCAGGAGGATGCAAAATGTGTGCGCAGAGGAATTAAACTTTCTAATTCGGCAGAGAAAAATATCCCTGTCTTAGATGTATGCACCAACTGCCAAGCGGAGAAAAATAACAAATCCAGATTCTTTGGCCGTAAACTTGCCGGACTCGATCCTGCGATCAGTGCCTCCACCTAACCATTCAATACCAAAGTACGCATTTTCATGTCGAAATCTGTGTCCGATTGCAGCGCTTATTCCTATGTGCCGATCAAGGGATTCAAAGTTATCTATCAACCGGTAATATGGTGACCACGACACATTGAGATCACTCGATAAAAAGTGGCGAAACTTGACGCCTTGGATGTACCCCCTATCATTAATCGGCTTAGACCCCGTCAGAGGCGGACTCTCACGATATAATTCGATCGCTAAAGACTCATCATGTATGTATCCGAGATGCAGCCCCCCTGAATAGACAATCAAGGCAGATACTTCAATCCCTGCACTAAATTTTTTCGACGGGGCTTCAGAAGAATCCGCATAAGAAATTTGGGCGACTGCCATGTTTAGGACAACAGACAAAAAAATACTGAACAAACGCATGCTATTTTCTCCACTGCATTATTTTTAGAAATTAGTCGACATCCAGACGACACCTATCACTAAACCGTCCCGGTATGATCGGCTGCTTGGGGACATTTCTAAACGGCATTGGGTCTGGAATCGGCCTGCCGATGACCACTTTTATTCAATAAAAACAGGATATTAAATAATCTCGCGGGGGCGCTCTATTGCATGATCATGTCGCTGAAAAAGTGATGAACGTCATGTTTCACTGTTCGGTAAAACCCGAAACAACTTTTTTTTGACGTACTGCTGCGAAAAAATACCATCGTAAATTTAGACATCGCTATGCCAAGCATAGCTCGACAAAAAAGATTTGAACTTTCTTCGGCAGAGTTGCTTCTTTCGAAACCGACAGACTTCAAAAAAAATTCTACGCAAAGCATGTGCTGCATGGTTTTGGAGGTGAAGAAAACTATTTTGTGGCCACATTGATCACTACATCGGGATTCATATTTCGGATCAGGCACGATGAGTTGATTCAGCTTTATTGACCTGAGTGCTTCATCCGTGAGACAATAATCCCAGTTTTTCAGAGAAGTTTTAGGTGTTTAGATTGCTAATTTAATTTGGAGTGGAGTCAAAGTATGACGGAACTAACAGCAGCGCAGTTTTCGCTCGTTTACAACATGTTTTCTTTAACAATTGCCAGTATGGGTGCAGCATTCATATTCTTCTTGGCATCACGGTCTAGTGTTGCTCCGAAATACCGCGGCGCACTTACAGTCTCGGCTTTGGTCGTAGCTATCGCTTGTTACCACTACTTCCGTATCTTCAATAGCTGGAATGAAGCATTCACCCTAAGCGGCGCCGTATATGCTCCGTCTGGCAAGCCTTTCAACGATGCTTACCGCTATGTTGACTGGCTATTGACTGTTCCATTGCTACTTGTTGAGCTTGTTGCTGTATTGGCTCTACCTAAGAATCAACGCGAAGGTCTATTTGGCAAGCTAGCCATTGCTGCTTTCCTCATGATCGCACTTGGTTACCCAGGTGAAGTCGCAACTGACAATACGACACGCGCCATCTGGGGCACACTGTCCTCGATCCCATTCGTTTACATCCTGATGATCCTTTGGGGCAAACTTGGTGCGGCGATCGAAAGCCAGCCAGGTGAGGCTAAAGTCTACTTGACCAACATTCGTCTCCTTCTTCTTTTGACTTGGGGCTTCTACCCAATCACCTACATGCTGCCTATGTTCGGCATTGACCCACAATCATCAGTTGTTGGCATCCAGGTTGGATATGCTGTGGCTGACGTGCTGGCAAAAGCCTTCTACGGCGTGATGATCTACTGGATCGCCAGAGCTAAGTCTGAAAACGAAGGTTTTGCTGACGCCGCTCACTGATCCACGTTCTGGTCGCTCTCGCGACCAAACAATCTATTGGTAGGCCGCCTCTGCTGAAAAGCGAGGCGGTTTTCTTTTAAGAAATCGCTTCATGGCCGGGGCATGGGATGCCGTTAAGGCACCAACACCTAGAAAAACGATTTCCCAAAGCTGGTTTTGATCACCGGAGCGTGCGTAGATCCAGGCGATGACACCAATGCCAAGGATACTTGCCAGTGTGTAGCGGAAGCTTTTACTGACGTATTGCCTAGCCGTCCAGCCATTGGCAGCCCTTTGCGTCAAAATGGAATCCCAGCCATGCCAGAACGCAAAGAAACAAAAAAACCCAGGCAGTAGGGGTAACGCCAGCATGGAAGCGGCCAGAACCAGTGTGGCGGGCAAACCTATGACAGATCTACCTAAGGCCTTGCGTTCATATCGATCCAAAATACCTGCTGCAAAAAGCCCTGCAACAAACACCAAGATACCGCACCACCGAGCCGCCTCTAAGGTTATTCCCGTTACAGAAACCGAGTCTCTAAGGATTAACTGGATAATGGGACTCGCCTCATGCCAATGCATGAACACTCCAAACGTTGCGGCAAATAATCCCCACTGCCAGGCTAAAACGCGACTCCAAGGGGCATAGCCTGAATTTTTGATGGCACGAATCCAATTTGCCTCACCAAAATGATCAGCTGATTGAAATAGAAAAAAACCTAGCGCTAATGGCGGATAAAGCCACCATATGAAGACAAAAAGAGCGATGGAACCAAGGTACAGACCGTAAAACTCAAGGGGTTTACGAGCTACTGGATCAAGGAGATGATCGAGGCTGCCATGCCCGATTCCAGCAGTTAAAAGGCCGATCATTGGAATAATCCATCCGGCGACTCCACCGACGGTCCAATGGAGGGCAATGCTGGCAGATACTGCAAAGATAAATGGATAAAAAACCACAAGACTGCGCAAGAATGGTCCCCAGGGAAGGCCAAAAAATATTTTAATTTCCCCCTTAAAGCTGGACCTCTCGTCAAGGAACGCAAAAATTTTTGTGGGACTATTTGCTGAAAAAAGCACGAGAAAGATCTTGGAGATGAACTCCCCCTGAGTCCTGATGATCCTAAGAAGAAGGGCATCATAAACCTGAAACCGAAAATGTCCATATGATGTTTTCGCTGAACCGGTCAGATGTCGAAGATTTCTTTGAAACGAGTAGCCTGTGCTGGCTTTGACCATCCCGGCAGCACTGCCAATTGTCTCAATAACTGAATGAACCTGCGTCGGAGGAAACTTTGACTCCGCCCCGAGAGTCATGGGAATAGCGCCTGACTCCACTTTCAGAATTCGAAAATTTGGCAAAGAAAGCTTTCGAGCAATATAATCTCGAAGGATCGACTCACACTCCTCGGCACTGATTCTTTTGGCCGCAAATACGGTGAATTCCACCAAGGCTCGCCTTCTGTCAAAAGGCAGGATGTAAACAAAGCGAACCTCGCCCATCTGTTCAAGCCTAAAATCCATTAAATCAACAAGTTGAGGATCAAAGTAGTCCTCTTCAGTTTCAAGCTCAAAGCCAAGAAAATACTGTAATAATTCTGGTTTTTGAGCCGTCACAGAATTAAAGACATGCTTTGCCGCGAACGTCTGGCCAGATTTAGTCGTCACAAACGCTTTTTTTCTGGATGATCCCACGTCAGATTTCTCGTTGATCGTTGTGACAGAATCAACAACTCGATGAAATCGGCTGTCATTCTCAAGGCGTTGTTTGATTTTTATGAGCAGCCGGTCGCCGGGAATTCGCTCGTAGTAATAATCACCAAAATCACGAACGACTTTTTTCCCATCAGTCGACGTTATTCGAAATCTCTCCCAGCGATTTGCAATACAATCAGCGTAACGATGGGGCTTAGACGTTTTCAGCCGCCAAGAAGCAAAGGTCTTAGACGAAAGGGAGTCCGGATCGGGATCGATGATGGCAACCCGTAGATCCATGGACGGATCGTCTGCCAGGATGTCGGCTTGCATGAGGCCAGCTAGGCCGCCGCCAACGATAATAACGTCAAAGTCCATCAGATCGGCGTCCATTTTATCACCCGACCTTTCCATTCATAGGAGCCGCGCAAGCTTGTTCTTAGAGACTTGTAAGCAGCTATATTGAATAGTAACAAACTGAGGGGATGTAAAAGCACATCACGAAGTGGCATCTTAAATAATTTTGCCGTCAAAATTCGGCTCACCAAAACCAACACAAGACAAATCAACGCTAATTTCGGGCGAAAAAAATAACCCCACAATGGAAACATAAAAACAAGATTCACCAGAACGACCACACACCCAAAAACTAGTGGCGTACCTCCCCCAATCATGACCAGATTTTTTGAGAAGCCGGCTAGCGTCGCCCGCCAATCTGAATACATGGCCACACTGATATCAGTTGCTGCCAAAACAGGCTGCACGCCACGACCTGTCACCCGCTGAATCTGACGAGCTAGTGCAACGTCTTCAAGTGGTGTCACACCAAGGCTTTTGTGACCACCACTAGCAAAATAATCAGGCTTGAATAACGCGATCCACTGTCCGTTAGCCATCTGCATTGACTTGAAAGGCAGACGCCAGGAGCAAAATAGTGGTAATGACATCAGCAATGGAAGATGCATGACCCAAGGTATTAGCAGCCTCTCTAGTAACCCTTCGCACGACTGTGCTGGTAACGCTGATAGACCAGCCATTTTTTCGCGCGTGCCAGGCTTCATCATCATATTGACGGTATGCCAAATAGCCATGGGTGATGGCCTGACATCCGCATCACAAAAGATCAAAATCTCACCCCGTGCCACTTTAGCAAGCTGGGCACAGGCATGGGCCTTACCTGAAAGTTGGGTAGCTTGCGACCATGGAATTCCAGCTACGATACGCACGGGGAATGGAGCATCTGACATTAGATCTGCAGCGATTTTTGCTGAATGATCTCTAGATCCGTCATCTAATATAATGACTTCAAGGGACTTATAGGTCGAATTCAGTAAAGCTGGCAGAAGATGTCGTAGGTTATGCGCCTCGTCACGCACAGGTACGAGAAAACTTACCAGTGGTTTTTCGGTGGTAGTAACCTCAGATTGTCCCATCTTTCCAGCCAATGCTGCATTAAGGATGACCATTAAAGTCGTGATACAACACGCCAGTAAACAAAACCAACAGACCACATCAATCATCAACTCTACATTCATCAGCGACCACCTGCCAATAAACCTTGGGGTGCGCCCATTGAGGCCAGATCCAAAAGCCTCGTAACTTCGGCTTCCAAAGTCTTATGATCGACATTTTTACTGAGACTATCAATCGGCTGACCGGCATAAATGAAAGCGGTTGGTTTCTCTTGGGTCATAGGCTCAATGTGAAGCCCTATTGGCACATACTGAACGCGACCAATCATCTTTGCCAAAGTTTCAATGCCACGACGAAATCCAAGTGGTCTTTGACGCATAGGCGAGATTTCACCTTGGGGGAAATAGGTCAAAGTCCGGTAGGGATTTGCAGCCACCAGATCACGAAACTGGGTGAAGGCTCGACGTACGCTTACTGGATTACCAGGCTCCAACCCAAAACATCCGATCTTGCGTAAAATGGGAAACTTCTTTAGTTCACTCTCGAGCATCAAAGAATAAATGCCTGACCCAGGACGAAGCCGATTTTGGACCTCAAAGCAAAAAAATCCGTCCCACCAGCTGATGTGATTAGGAACCAATATGACAGGTAACTTCGGATCAAGCTGACCTAAGGCCGCGCCCAAATCAAAATGGATAGAAGCGAAAGCTCGCCGGTACTTCCAGTGTAAGTACCTATCCCAAAACCACCTTACAGTGTCATTATGCCTGGGTGACACGAGTTCGAAATCCAAGGGGTAATGTTCCTCGGCTCAAGCCAAATATATAGAGCCCTAGCAGTGTCAGTGCCGTGAGAATCACGGGCGACCAGGCTGCACCGGCTATGGATAACCCAACCGGGAGGAACAAGTTTAGGAAGTAAAATTTTATAGGCCATGAACGCTCGAAGCGATGTCCAACGTTTCCCAGCCCGAGTGCTTCAAAACTGAGGAATATTAAAAATCCAGTGAGTAACCAACCCAGAAGATTTCTGACCGCTACACCGAGGAAAAAGACTCCTGATTCTTCCCAGATCCAATAGGGAGTCAACTGGCTCATTGCTGGTTCAAGGGTGAAATCCCATGCCACCAGTAACAATAATGCTAGGGTGATTCGTCCCAAAGAAAATTTCCACCGACTAAAGGACGTTGGAAATTTTCGTCGAGGTTTTGATCCCATAATCTGATTGGCCAACAGAAAGCAACAAAGAGTCATACAAAACCAGCTGACCGGGATCAGCACTGGGACTTTATCGCCGAGCTGCCAGCCGAGCAGACTCGTATACGAGTATTTGCCAAAAGGTATACCGTAACTGGTACCACCAAATTCCATCAAAAAACTGATCAAAAACGCTGAGAGAAAGTAGACCAGCCAGCGCCAGCCCAAAACCCTATGGGCGGCCTGTATGCACAGCCAAAAACAAAGAAGAATCTGCAATCTCGCAAAAAGCGGGTATGATATGGCATAGATGGGCGGTGACCAAGGAAAACGCGCAAATAACTCTGGATGCAGCGTAAACGTGGCGTATCCAAAGATTGAAATCGCATTGATGAAAAGCAAAGCCCACATTGGAGAAAAGAATAGCACATGAGTCCCTTGGATCAAGGACATTTGGACGCTACCAAAAGCCAAGTCAGGGATCATTTAGCACCCATTTTGGCCTTCTGTGTCATTGGCGCCTGGGCATTTAGCCTCTGGTACGCGTTCTTCCATCTGCGTACCGGGATTCTTCCCGACTCTTTTGCCAGTATCGGCATGATGCTTTGGATGCAGTTTCTTAATTGTGGACTTTTTATTGTCACTCACGACGCCTGCCATGGTACTGCCTGGCCTGGTCATCCAAGACTGAATCGCTGGTTAGGAAAGACCACCGCGAGGCTCTATGCTGCCTTCAATTTTGATCGGCTTGTGCCCAAGCATCTCGCCCATCACGTCCATGTCGCCACAAATCTAGACCCGGATTTTCACGATCACACCCAAAAGGGTGAAGGATTTTTCGCCTGGGGGTGGCGATTTTTCCGCCAATATCTGAGCTTTAGCCAAATTATTATCATGATGGCGGTCGCCCAAATTTTCTTTCATATTCTCAAGATACCCGAAAGAAACGTGATTCAGTTTTGGGTTGTGCCGGCTATTCTAAGCAGCATTCAGCTCTTTTACTTCGGAACGTGGTTACCGCACCGAGTTATCCCGGGAAAAGACTTCGCTGATAAGCATCATGCCAGAGATTCTGGACTACCTTGGATATTATCACTCGTCTCATGCTGGCATTTCGGCTACCATCATGTGCATCACCTTAAACCGGGCGTGCCATGGTTTCGGCTACCCTCCCAAAGGAGAACATCATGAAAGTTCAATCAATTCTTGCGTGGACACTTGGCGGAGCGTTATTTGGAGTTGCCTTCGGAGCGATCGCTTCCATCTTTCAAGGCGGCCCAGACGTGATGCGAGGCATTCAGGAGTCATGGTGGTGGTTTGCGGGAGCTGGATTTCTAATCTCGACGATCGGTCATCGCCAATCACAAACTGGACGTTCGCAACAGGCGCGTTGATCCCAAGGCTTTGATGGTAAAAACTAGAAAAATCCCCTGAGCTACGGCTATTATTTTTCCCGCACTGGAAACAATTGTGCGCCTGCGAAATGCCAACTCAGGATTAGATTTAGCAGCCCGCAATAGTTTATGACCAATGCGCTGATAAACCTTGCCAGCGACCGCGATGGCAAATGAAACGCGCCAGGGCAACCAATAGATACCTTGAAATCCATGTTCATACAAATCGTCGGCGCGACGCAGTAGCCTGCTGACTGCTTCGTAAGCGAGCTCTGGGTTAG
>JBIJBX010000218.1:0-4500 GCA_044344995.1 Oligoflexales bacterium
TTGCCGAGATCCTCTTGGGAGACGATCTGACCAGATCCGTCACGAACTTCTACCGTTGCGTTGGCGAGAGGTTGGTCGATTTCAAATGTGCTTTTGGTGAGCTTATTTTTGTCCCACTTCAAAAGTCCGTTCCCGATGTCGACTTCTTTGCCCACATAGTTAACCATACTGACAGCTCGGTCAGTAGATTGACCTTTTATCATGGTATCAAGCGACTTATTGAGGTTCATCATCTGTTCTAGACTATTGAATTGCGCCATTTGAGCCGACATTTGAGTGGCATCTTGTGGGTTTAAAGGATCCTGCGCCTGCATTTGAGCAATAAACAACTTCATGAAGTCATCTTTGCCCAATGTATTCTTAGGCGTGCGTTGCGGATTGGATTTATCTGAAAGCATTTTCCGGAACTCTTCGTCGGTCTTAGCTGAGCTTAGGTCGCCTGACTTTTTAGCCATACGTTCGCGTGTAACGTCAGCGTTAGAATTTTGCAAAAGTTTATGGAACTCCACTTGATCGGCTGCTTTATCTTTTGGAGCTGCCGTTTCCTCTGGATTATAAGTGCGTGTGCCGTTTGTCATAACGGGCGCGATACGCGATTGAAGCTTGCCACTCATGCTCATTTGAAGCTCTCCTTTTCGTCGCTTTGGTAATGATCAATTCCCAACTGCGAAGATCTTGCTGCGGATGCTTGAGCTGCCGATGACATCTTGGATTAAAAAGACCGGATGATTAGACTCGTACCTCGAGTCGGGATCCGGAGTTTACCGCCAAGTTGTTCCAGCGACCTAGGGTTGGTCTTGATGCAACGAAGCGATCGGTGTTACGAGGCGCGTAGGAGTTCCTGAAGGACTGAACATACTCTTTCATGTCATTGTATGTTGCTTTTTGATCTTGTGCGCCTTGTCCAAAATGTTGGTTACCTTGACCCGCGAATTGGCGTGATGACGATTCGCCTGCTTTGCCAACCTCAAGGCCACGCAAATTGAGGCCCTGTTGGGTTAAGCCGTCTCGTAATCCCGCGACTTCTCTACTGATTATATCACGGGCTTGGTCAGACGCGGTCATGATGCGAACGTCAAGCTGGTTGTTATTTAGATTAATCGCGACATCAACCTTACCAATTCCAGGGGCTTCCACATCCATTCGCATGGATCCGCCGCCATTTTTAAACATCATTTCAGCCTGTCCTAAAATCTTTTGGGCCAGGGACTCTCTCATCGGCTCAGAGCTAGTTGGGCTGATTTTGCTGGCGAATGAGACGGTGGACTCTCGCAGCGATGTAGACTTCTCGCCGATCACGTTGGCTGTAGCATTTTCTGAGTTGTCTTGGAAAGAGCTAGAGCCGGAGCCTTCGCTGAAGCTTTGGTCGGATTCATTAAACAATGACATAGAGGAAGCGTCACCCAAAGTGATGGTGGAATCGATTGATTCCCGGGCTAGTCCTGCCTCAAAGATGCTGTTGTCGAGATTATCGAGCGTTAATTCAGCGGATTTGTCATCAAGCTTAGTCGATCGAAGTTCTTTATCACTTTCTAGTGATTTAGCTACGACGCCAGCGCTTGCGTTCCGCTCAATCAGCATCTCCTCAAGGGTTCTATTATTGAGCCCATTTCCTGAAAATTCAATTTTCGTAGATGTAGTCGGGTCGATCTCTTGACTCATCGCGGCAAATGGATCGTCTGAAGCTTTGACCAACTCAATATCCTTATCTAAAGATGAGCTAATATTGCTATCATCACCCTGAGACTCTTGGCTAGGTTGTGTTGTTCGCAATTGATCAACTTGGAGTTCGCGGGTTCCGAGGCCTGCCGCCATCGGGTTAACTCCCGCGCGGAAAGCTTGTTCCAATACACTTTCGGGGTTTTCAGTTGGCTGGATTTTGCTATTTACATCAGATCTTACAAAGTCACCCAGTAGGCTGCTCATCGGAAGCGCGTCGGGAGTTTGGTCTTTAAAGTTATCGTTCGTCGGTTCTTGTGCAGGTGTTGACGACATGAATTTGGTGCGAACCGAGTCCACATCGCCAATTGTTTGCGTCGATTGCGCTGAGGAATCGAGTTTGTTGGAATCATCAATGGTGATATTAGCCTTAGCCTGAACAAACGGGTTTCCTGCTATGGCAGCAGCCAACGATTGCTCTGGAGTCATCACCTTGTCTTGTGAGACTTCAATATTTGTGTTTGGGTCGATTGTAGGCCGTGGCGCCTCGCTGATATTTTTTGAAGTGAGTCTTTTTGAAGCGACAGTAGCTGATTGCGGTGCGAGCTCACCGTTTTGCTTCAATGCTGCCATTGCTTGGGCGCGGTCAATATAAGCATCAACGCCTTCGGTTGGAAGGGTTTGCTTCAAGGTGATGAGCTCGCTGGCGACCTGATTTGGATCGATTCCAAGGGCCTTGATGAAGTCCTTAGGTTTGACAAATTCACTTGGATTAAGCCCGTCTCGAGCAGCACCGGCAAGTAGGTTTTGGTCGAGCTCTAGAAGATTAGCTAGCTCGTTAATACTTGTAGGTGACTCTAGGAACTTGCCGACGTTTTCTGATCCTAAAACTTGTTTAATAAGCGGGCTGTCAGACAAGAGGGACGGTAACGTGTTCGGCTGCAGCTTATCAAGTCGACCCGTGATAAAGGCTAGGATAGCGTTATTATTGATAACAGCGTCTGTCGTAAGTTTTTTATCAAATTGTTTTTGTAGTGGCACGAGAGCAGGGTCAACTTTATTCTCGGCGGTGTTCTCACGGTTCGATTGGGTCTGATTTGCGTTTGAAGAAGATGTTACTGGCTGTGCTGTCGAAAGTGACGGCTGGTCCAGATCACGCTCGTCAGTTTGGTATCTTGAGGTCGTTTCATCTGGATGAGATGCTCGATCTGAAGATAGACGTGACGGATTTGACGGTACATTCTGGTTGTTTTTACTAGATGCTTCACGTGCCTGGCTGGGTTGTGACTTTGGTTGGGGAGCCGCCGTCTTCACTTCAAGATCGCGCTTGGAGTGATTGTTAGGCCTTGCTTCAGCGTCTGAGCGGACGACTTTGGGCTTTTGAATATCGCTTTTTTGGTCGAGGTTCTTCAGGAGGACCTCGCTAAAGCTTGGCTTACGGTCTCCAGAATCATCGAGCACTGATGATTGAGAGCGTGATCGGCCAAAATTGCCGGTCACCGCCTTGGATGATCCGAAGAGATCGTCCAGGTTTAGTTGGTTCTGAGCTTGTCCCATCAAGGGTTTCACTAAAGTTTCTCTCCAAAATTCCGAAGACCAACGAAAAGGCCTTCCCCATTGTTAAAGCACGATGCGTGCCATCGTTGTGGTTGTTTGAAATTAGATACTTAGCGGCAAAAAAAGTGAAGGGACTAGGTAAAAAGGGACTTTGCTAGGCAAATTCTCTCGTCAGTTCATTTACGGTTGGTGATCTTCATGATTTAGCTGTGATGTAGGTGACCCACGTCGCGCAGTTTTTCTCGGTTTTGATTTTACGGAATCGGCCGTTTCCGTGTCCGCTAGAATCCAGTCCTTCAGCCCAAAACTCGATTTTTTTGAACCCCGCGTCGCGTAAAACATCTACAATTTCTGGCAATGTCCAAAGTCGCCAATCGTAGGAAAAAACACGCTTTCTTATTTTTTGTCCGTCCACTTGGAAATCGATATGGGTTTTAATGCGATGAGAGATGGCATCGAACGATTCTATCTCCCACCAAAAATTAAATTTTTTTTCGTCGTTTCTTCGTTTGTCCCGATGGGGGACCAAATATTCTGGGCCTCCAAAGGCGTCCAGTATGAGCACTCCTTTGTTGGCCAGTCTGTGGCGACATAGCTCGAAGTAGCGCTGAAGCTCACTGCGTCGATCCATAAAATAATACGAAAAGTTGAGTGCGCAGATGATATCAGGTTGGCCCTGGCCAACTTTCATCACGTCGTTGCAGACGAGTTTGATTCGATTTTGATGCTGTGAGCCCCTGTCGTTTTTGCCGTGGTGTAGCAAACCCCAGGTAAGCGCTGTGTTGTCGATATCGACTCCCACGGCATGATGATTGGCACCTAGTTTTGTCCATTCAAAGCAAAGACCTGCGGTTCCACAGAAATCTTCACGGAGAAGTAATTTTCGTTTAGTAGTTCTGGGTGTCGCGTCAAGATACATCTTCCAAATCAAACGAGCATCGTGTTCTGCACTTTGCACGGAGTTGACGTAGAGATCGTATTTGTCGAACTTTGAGGTTTGGATTTTTGTTTTGGGTGATTTACGTGAAGTCATAGTCCAAGGCTTTGTGCGGATCAAAAGCCTTAGTGTACCAAATAACCTGTCACTCTGGCACTGAGTACACTCTCGACGAGAGCTCTGCCTGTTTTTACGCCATCCAATGCTGCTGAAACTATTCCCCCGGCAAACCCGGCACCTTCACCCGATGGGAAAATACCGGGGTGGCTGACTGATTGAAGATCTTTGCCTCTCATCATGCTGATGGGGGATGATGTTTTACTCTCGATACCAACCACAATACTTTC
>JBIJBX010000043.1:0-14858 GCA_044344995.1 Oligoflexales bacterium
AAACGTAACCTGGCACGCCGTCGATGCTGTGGGCCTGGGACTAGACTTGACCCACCGCGAAAAACAAAACCAATTAAAGGCAAAGGGTCTGCCTTGGGCCCTTGCCAAAAGTTTTACCGGGTCGACAATACTTACGCCGATGGTGCCAACTAGCCAACTTAAAGGGCAAAGCTACTTCTCGTTTAATTTTTTTATTGATGATCAACTTCGCCAACAAGGCGATACCAGCAAAATGATTTTTAGTGTGCCAGAAATTTTGACATTCCTAGCTACAACTAACACACTTTATCCAGGAGACATTGTCTTCACGGGCACTCCAGCTGGAGTCGGGACAATCACGAAAGGTCAGAAATTTAGGTTAGTACTGACAGAGCCACACCGCTCGTGGGAAGGTCAGCTTTAACCCGGTTCCCCATAAAAAACTTCAGAATAACCAGCTCAGCAGGCATCGAAGTGAATCGACCCTCAGCGCGCCAGGCTTGCCGCGCCGAATAAGGCTTTAAGGTCCTGATCGTTAAATGCGAGCCCAAGACCAGCAAATGGCACTGGTCCTTTTTGCTCTTCATAAGTCAGTGGGTTACGAATACGCGTGATATCGTCCAAACCTGCCATTAAGTAAACGTGATCTAAGAACAAGACCTGCATATAAGCTTTCAACCTTGCTACACGACGCCACTCGTTATCGTAGCTTTTGAAATCTTTAGCTTCGAGCGATAAACGCAACCGATCGCGGAAAAAATGAAGATCGGCGGCCAAACCACCCGAACTCTCAAACAAACCTAGACGCGCTGTGATGAAATACCAGCGCTTGCCCAATTGAAGATTGACGCGGAGCGCTCTTTTTTCAGAGATTCGTTCTCGGGTTTTTGAGTAAGCTGGAGTATCACCTTGGCTTACATCACTATCAAGTTGCTCTGTTTTTGTATCGCGAACTGTCTCCTGCGCGTCGGTCATACCCACTAAGTAAAACCTGTCCGGTCGAGTTCGTAAGATTACATCGAGGTAGGTCTGCCCAGTCTTATCTTTTCTGGCCTCACTGTGAGTATCAATGGTGATCTGAACTTTCGTCGCAGGAGCTAGCACGTCTCTTAAATCCTTAACCGCACCTTCGATCTCCTGAATTGCGGTGTCATCATTAACCAACTTTCCGATGGTGCCCTCGCCCTTCTCAATACGCTCACTGATCAATCTAATATTTTTCGAAGCACCTTTGACCTCAGCCATACTGTCATCGACCGATGCGAGGATCCGATTCAAACGCTCTTTATTGGATTCATCAAGCACTTCATTCAAGTTGCCGCTAAAATTTTTCAAATTAGCCAAAGTTACGTCAAGATTTTTTATGACATTCCTCAGCGATTCTTCGCCATCATCAGTTCCAAGCACATTCGCTAATCGTTCAGTCACTTTTTTTACATCTTTTCCGATCTGACCAACGAGTGCCATAGCACCTTGCATATCAATCTGGTCTTCCGACTTGCGGATTAGACCACCTTCAGCGATATATTCACCGGTGTCTTCCGGACGAACTATCTCAAGATAAACATCACCCAACAACCCTCTAGTTCGAACTTCCATGGTACTACCCATCGGTAGCTTAATATTCGAATCAACTTCTATAATGATTTTAGTTGTGTTGACTAGTAGCTCAACGCCTCTAACTTTTCCAATGGTAACGCCGTTTGTTTTGACATGTGTTTTTGGAATAATGCCGGCCGCATCTTTTAAAATCGTGTGATATTCCTTCCTCGTTGCGTCTTTCAACAAGTTCGGATTTAGCACGAAGAGCATATAGCCGAGCGTGAAAAGAGCCACGATCGTGAATACGCCGACTTTAAACTCAGTGCCTAATTGTTTCCACATACGCTAATCTCCGAGATATCCCAGTTTAATATCGGTACGGGACCGAGCTGCTTTAGGACACCCTTTGATGCCGCAAATTTGGTAGATTCACAAAAACTCCATGGGACCTTCAACTTTTCCGCTAAAAAACTGACGCACGACTGGATCTTTTGACGTTTTGAAATCCATAGGTGACCCCGCTAACGCGATTTTACCTTTATATAAAAAAACGATATATTCTCCAGTGGCTAAAGCAGCTTTCAAATCATGTGATATCACAATTGATGTGATGCCTTGAATGTCGTGATTTACCCTTACAATCAACTCGTCAATCATTTCCGAGACAAGAGGGTCCATCCCAGTTGTTGGTTCGTCATAAAGAACAATGTCGGGCTGCCCTACCAACGCACGCGCGAGGCCAACGCGTTTCTTTTCACCTGTTGAAAGCTCAGTGGGATATTTGTGCTGCATATTAGGCAATCCCACCTGCTCGAGCACGGTTTCGACTCGTTTCAACATCTCGGGCAACGATAATTTCGTATGTTCTTTTAGCGGGAATATTACATTTTCACCTACGGTCATTGAGTCAAAAAGAGCGGCATGCTGAAACAGCATGCCAAACTTTTTGCGATAGTCTCTAAGCTGCTCATGGGTATAATCGGTGATGTCCTCGCCATTAACAACAATTTTACCCTCATCCGGTTTCAGGAGGCCCATAATGTGTTTAATCGTAACACTTTTTCCCTCACCAGATTTACCCACAATGAATGTGATCTTTCCTCTAGGTATCTCAACATTCAGATGATCGAGGACAGTTCGCGTCCCGAATGTTTTTGTAATATTTTTGAATTCGATGATCGCGGCCATGTCTAGAGCCTCAACTGAAAATAAGTAATAAAAACATCAGATAACAAAACAACAAGTAACGTCATGACGACAGACATTGTTGTTGCGCGTCCAACACCTTTCGCGCCACCGCTAGCATTGAGGCCATATCGACAAGCTATCGCCGCGATAATCAGCGAGAAGAAAAATGCCTTCTCCAAGCCATTGAATATATCTCGCGGCTCGACCATCCACTTGATTCGATCGATAAAAATACCTACGTCAACATCAAACACAGCAACACCTGTTACGAACGCGCCAATAGTCCCAATGAAAATAAAAATTCCACACAGAAGAGGCATTATAAACATGGAGGCAATAACACGAGGAACGACGAGATAATTTATGGGATCCACCGCCATCGCTTCCATGGCGTCGACTTGCTCGTTAACTTTCATCGTAGCTATCTCGGCGGTCATGGCGGAGCCAGCCCTACCGGTCAAAAGAAAGGCTGTCATCAATGGCGCCATCTCACGCGTGAGCGCTTTTCCGGTAGCCGCGCCCATAATACTTTCCGCTCGAAAGATCTGAAAAATTCCGCCAATTTGCAGCGCAAATACAGCGCCAGTAAAAAATCCCGTCAGTATTATGATGTTTAGAGATTGATTTCCAACGAACTCTAGATGTTGAAAAATAAGATCCCAACGTATGGGACGTCTCATCGCCTGACGGATAATTTCGACCAAATATAGCCCAAATGATCCTAATTCGGTGATTGTCTGCAACGTCCAACGACCGATTCCCTCGACCCTTAGTGCAAAAAAAGCTCTTTGAAAATATATGTTGGCCCTTACTGACATCGACAATACCCAAATCTAGTGATTTCATTAACTTGCCTATCACTAGTTTAGCTTGTGCTGGGACCCCTACTCACTAGGTAGAAATTGCCCATGACACACTGTCCGGAAGCACCCTAGAGGCCGGAGTATAACCTTGAAAATGCCAAAATTCCGTCTAGTGTATGGATATCCCAAGATTGGTCATCGACTCGTACATCCCACATGCCAGAACCGCTTTGGGACCGTCCGATATTACTTTTCAGCTGGCTCACCACTGAGTCCTCAACTTTCACTCTAGTTTTAAGTATCGCAACATCGTCCGACTGATCGCCTAATAAATCTTCTCGTAAGTTCCTAGGTAGGCAACGATTAAAGATAACACCGTCCAAATGATACCCCATAGCGAACAGCTCGCGACTCAGGGCCTCGGCGGCTCTAGCCGCAGCCTTATTTGGCGCGGCTACCATGACAAAACTTGTGGAGTCCTGCTTCAGAATCTGGAGAACTCTTTCACCCGCACGATGAAAACCGTCGATGACCTCTTGCATTAGCAGCACAAACTCACCAAAACCCCGCAGCGCACTAAACCCGGTAACGCTTGTGATACCACCCAAAACTTTTTCGCTGATGGCCATCACCCGCCCCAAACCTGCGCGCCCCGCCAGCACAACTGGCTTCAAAAGGCGTGAGATAACTTTGTTTTCCACAAAACCTGAAAGAACGTTAGGCCTGCCTAGAAAGTCTAATGCATGAGAGTCCGGAGGAGTATCAAGGACGACCAAATCCCATTCGGTACTCTCCGCGAGCTCTTGCAGTCGAGCGAGTGCCATATACTCCAATGGTCCGCTCAAATTAGTTGACGCGGCAACATACAGTGGGTCTCTGAGAATCCTGTCAGCGATATGTGGAGATGGCGCGTGCTTTCGGACCATTCCGTCGAATACGGCTTTTTGGTCCAGCATCGCAGCAGACACCTGTCCCCTGATCCCAGCTGTATCGGGAAACATAACCGGTCTCAACTCATGCCCCAGCTCGATCCCGAGAGCTGCCGCTAGCCGTTTTGCTGGATCAATACTTAGTAACGCGACTCTGCGGCCCAATCTTGCGGCGTGAATGGCCAAAGCGATCGAAGACGTGGTTTTACCGACACCACCGGCACCGATAACGACAACCACACGCTGGCTTTTAAGCATTGTTTCAACTTTTGGCGCGTTGATCACTGCGTCTGGCACAATAACGTTTGGTGAAGCTTCTTTCATATCATCCATGGTCTTCACTCCTTGATAAAAATCTATTGACCGTCTCCAGCTTTAGGGGCTCGTCCACAGCCCCAATATCTGGCAATTGAAACACCGGAAGACTTCCCAAAATCTTGTCGCCAAGCATTTTTTTGTGAAAATGATCCAAAGCAGAACTCTGTCGTGCAAACCTCTCGGCCAAGAAAGCTCTTGGTGGATTTTCAAATGCTTTTTGCCTCGGTGATGGCAAGTACAAGCAACGATTCATAAAAACCCCCGCAAGTTTCACCGGCGATCGTTGATTTAATATGGGGAGGAAGTCAAGCGCTTCACTCAAAACTAAATCCTCGGGCGTTGCCACATAAAATGTCGCGCACTGTTCGCCGTCAGCCAACCAATTCTTCACCTTCTGAGTTTGCTGGGCAATAGGACCGGCCAGTCCGGAATTCAAGACAGCGTCTGGGGTTGTCATGAGGCTTAAAAAATGACCGGATGCGTATGCATCAAGAATTACCAAGTCCGGTTTTTGGGGCGCCAAATTAACTGCATAATAAATGCGACCTAAAAGCATAAGTTCCGCGAAACCAGGAACTGCCGTGAAAAAACTATGTACCAATTTGTTTTTTATGAGGACGTCCAGCAAATTGGACTTCATCAAATGCTTTGTTATGAAGTCACGAAAATTACCGGCAGCGGTGAGATTCGCCAAACCAAGCCCATTGAGCCACTTTTCTTCATGTGATACCCCTGTGACTCCCAATAGGGGACCCAACTGGTCAATGGTCGATTGCTCCAACAAAAGTACGCGTCGCCCTAGGTGTTGAGCTCGCAAAGCGAGTGCGGCTGACACCAGCGTTTTTCCAATTCCACCTTTACCCGTTACCAATATGAACTTGCGACTCTGAAGTTGGCTATCCACCCAAGAAATGTCCATTGGATCAAGACCTCGTCACAGCAAGATAGTATCGTGGAAGAACTTTCTGTTCTAAGGCTGTCTCCAACAACTTCGTTGACGAACGAGCACCGTCAACACCTTGATAGGTTTTGACGAGCACGCCAGCCAAATCGCGGTTTTCCGGATCTATCCGACTCGTATCGTAACTAACTATAAAAACATTCTCCCGGCCGATAGCTGCGAAGATCTCCCAATATCGGAGATCTCGTCCATCGCGCAAACTGAGTGATGCTTCATTAAACGCTGTCACACGATTCTCCGCGCCCATGACCACCGGGCGAGAGGGCCCGTAATGCCCAGAAGAGACTATTTCACGATCACGATCAAAAAGACTGAAAGAAAGCATTATATCATCCATGCGGGCTGATAAACCTTGATTGGTTAAGAATAATTGAATCTGGTTACGCAGATCGATAACTTCTGTCTTCGCCTGACCCATCATACCCACTAGCTCTCTTAAAACCAGCGCGTTTTGCATGAGTAAGATCGAAAGCCGATCTCGATCCATCGCATCACCTTTTATACAACAATAGACAACGAGGTACTGAGTAGACGTCCAATTTAAACCTAAATACCAACTTGCCTCGCGGTCTTTACGCAATTTTCCATGAAGATTCGCGTTGAGCCAATTGACGGGATCAAAGAAGGTACCACCCATAACTGAGAAATCCGTCGGCATTGATCGCCCTGAGGCTTTCAGCGCCTCATTGACGGGACCCTCTTTTTGCGCAAGTAGAACGCCTAGTTGCGCGCCAAAACGGTCAAGATCTCGTTTGGCACGTTGAAAATTTGCAAAATTCTGCACACCTATTCCGCCTAAAACCAACAATCCAACGGTCTCACCTCCCGCACGAATCGGTACCAGCGCCTGCATCCCATCAAGCCCAGAATTTACTGAGCCATTGATAGTCGAGGCTGAACCGGAGTAGGAACGCTCCATTGACCCGTCCGCTGCGGGTTCAAGACCACCAGCATCCTCAAATACCTGCGTCGCGCCGAGATTTTCGCCATCACCATGCCTAAGGGTTTCTGCTAGATTGCCTTCGCTGACAACACCGCTGGCTGCATCAATCGCTGTGTGAGCGGGATTTGCATTTACATGCAGTATCAGCGTAGATCGGATCGTGAGATACGGCGCGACCGATCGCAAAACCCCGTCGGTCTGTGGAATGTGATAATCTGAATACAAAACACGCTCTCGTTTATTCGCGTCCAATACATAAAGAACCGCGGGCGCGTCGGGATAAACGCTTTTGAACATCAAGATGGATTCACGAGCATCTGAAGCGAGATCACCATCCGAATTGAGAGCCGAGATACAAAAATCCATGTGTTGCATAACCATCTCAGGCCATGGGTTTACGATCGCGACGGCTTTAGCTGCTGCATCGCGAGACTGCTCTCGCGCCCCCTCAATCTCGACATTGCACTTAGCCATGACTTTTTCGATATACTTAGTTAAGCCAGCCAGATTTTTTTCACTCGCAATCTTATAACCAATATTTAAATAGTCACCCCTTCGACCGAATCCAGCCCGGATCAAATAAGCACCGAACCATGTGTAAGAAAGTGCTTGAACCAACATGTGATTCTCAATCTTGGCCGCATTTAGGGTGTCATCATATATTTGTCTCGCGTTTTTCGCGCCCGTCAGTTCACTAATCCTGGCTCTGAGAATCATTTGTGAGGTGCGCTCTCGGCTAAATAGCGACTCGCGTTGACATGTTTTCAAAAGGAATTTAAGCCAGCTATGCACCTCTTCATTGCGGGCAAGCTGGCGTCCAAACTCGACCTCAAATAATGCTGGGAACAATATTAAAAAGACCCTAACGAAGTCCGTCTGCCAAGGGGGGAGCGCCTGCCCACCCTCCTCGACTGCCCACTGCTTCATCAGCTTGTTAAAACTTGATCTTGTCTGATCATCTTCACCACGAGCAAAGCAAAGCATCGAGTTGACCATTTGACTATAAAAATCGACTCTGGCCCCAACAGATTTTCGTCGCCGCGTAAAATCCTCACCAATCTTCACAAGCCTTTGCCGCTTCCCTTGAATCAACAATGAGAACATAAGCATCGCCATGGAAACCGCGCTGAGCCAATTTCGTGTTGGAATTATCCGCCTCAGTTCCTCGTTTAATTGGTATTGGTTGTCTAATTGCAAAGAACAAATACCAAGATATTGCCTAAAAGCAATCATCGTCGCAAAAGCTAGTCGATCCTGGTCTGCGTCGATCTTTTGCATGCCCTCACGCAGGTGAAGGTTCACATCCTCAAACCGTCCTTTAATGTAGTCGATGGAAGTGGCTCTCATCAGCGAAACATACCCCGACGCACGCGCATAATTAACTTCCTTAGCGATCTTTTCAGCCAAATCGAACAGACGGTAAGAGGCGGCGACAGAATTTGACCTCGCTATGAGCGCTGCCCTGTCGGCTGTGACCTTGATGGCGATGGAAATTGGCGCCCTACCATTTAATATCTCCCGACGGGTCGCGAGATAACCAATCCTGGCAAGCCACGAGTTCTGACGCTCCGCAGCGACTGAAAACAGATACAGGAGTTTGGTCATTGCGAACATCTGCTCAGTTTTATCGCCATACTTACGCCACATGCGCCAAATTTGCTCCAAGCCCTTGTTCATGGAGCTTGTTGGCATGCCACCGTTGAATAAATCAAGAAAAACCGCCCAAAAATAAGCGATTTTCGCTCTCAAGTCCGCTTTTGGAGGTTTAACACCCGCCATCGCAAGTGCTTTGGCAATAATTGACGACGCCACTGACACGTTCCCGCAAACCAGATTCAGTTGAGCAGCTTTGGCCGCGATCACAGCAAACTCTGCACTCGACATGGGCTGCTCTAACAAGTCTTGATATCTCGCGAGAGCGGTCTTGAAATTCGTCTGCCCGGCACTCACATCTGCCAGACGTTCGATCAGTCGACGGCGAAGATTTGGGTCGGAGATACTGTCTTTAGACTGCTCAACTATCTCAAGGGCTATCCTGAAATAATTACCCGCGGCTCGCCATCCTTGCTTCATCTTCATGGAGTCGCCAGCTTCAAGATTATACCGCAATGCGAGGCGCTCTCTTTCAGAAACGAGCTGAGCTGGATTGCGACTTTTGTTCAAATGCTGAGCTACCGCAAAAAGCATTTGCTCTTTAGGTTGCTCAATCACAGCCAAAAGCTGATCGGCAATCCATCCATGGATGTTTCGACGCTCCTCGTCTTCGATAGCGTCATAAATCGCATCGCGAACTTTTTTATGGCTGAAAACATAGGATTTACCCAAGTGCTTCAATCCAGGCAACTCGGCACTCCTGACAATTAGACCCTCGTCCAGAGCTTTCTCAATAAGGCGCACAACGTTGGCAGGTGAATTCTTGCCCCTCAGAAGAAGAATCTCATACTGAAAGGACAAGCCGCAGCTAGCAGCCGCTCTAAGGATTGACAAGTCACTCCCCTTGTACTCTCCGATTCGCCCAAGGACCAAATCAACAGCTGTTAGACGGACCTTCGCGCCTTGAATATCTGAGATATCCCACTCCCAACCGCGGTCAGTGCGATCAATACGAATCATGTCATTGCCAACCATTCGGCGCGTTAACTCAACCAAACGAAGAGGCACACCACCACTGCGGCCAAGCAAGTGATTAATTAAGTCTGAATTTATTGGTTTTGACTGTCGGAGCATAGAACCAACAACTAACTGACATGCCGGAAGGTCTAACGGCACCAGGTCGATTTGAGCGTATCGTAATTTCAACCCTCGGAATTTTGCCAAAAACCGGCCAAATGCGGACTTTTCTGAGGCAATATCCAGACGGCAACCAATCACAAGATGGAAACGTAGGGAGTTTGCGTTCGAAAAAAACTGATCGATTAGCGCGATGCTTTTCTCATCTGCCCAATGCACATCGTCAAGGATCAGCACCAAAGGCTGGGTCTCGGGAACAAGAGAGCGAGTAAAATCACTAAAAGCCTTAGCAAATCGAGCGTATTTTTCCTCATCAACATCCAATCCGTCATCGGGCTCAGGAATTTCCAACAAATAGGGTTTCAGCCCTGGCACAACACTAGCCACAAGATGCGAATCTGGTCCGATCACTTGCTTTAGACGCCGCGCCAATAGATCTGCGTCGACCGGTGACGTCTTAGCCATCCTCACCAACAACTCATTGAACGCGTTTGCCAGAGCATTGAACGGCAAGGCATTTTCGTGCTGGGTAAATACGCCGCTCAAAAATTTTATACGCTGGGACGCCAATATCCCCCGAAACTCATTCAAAACGCGCGTCTTACCCATGCCGGACGCACCAGATATAACCGTAATCCGACCACGAGCTTTAACCTCTGCCACCTGTTTGTATTCCGCAAGCAGAGAGGATAACTCACGCTCTCGCCCCTGTAGCGGAAGTTGCGCTGACACGGCAAAGAACTTGTCTTTAAGGGCTAAGGGAAATAACGGCACGGACGCCGGCTTTTTTTCCCACAGAGATTTCGCCCTAATGAGATCCGCGGATAAAGAGAATGCTGTTTGGTAGCGATCGTCTGGACGTTTTGCTAACAGCTTATGGATTACCTGGGCTACGATCAGGGGTATATCGGGCCGGATATTTTGAATTGGCTCTGGCTCAGCCGTTTGGTGAGCGCGCTCCAAGGCGGCACGGCTGTCGCCATTAAAAGGAGCGTGGCCAGCCATAACCTCATAGAGAACACAACCCAGTGAATAGAGATCGACGCGATGATCAGGCAGGCCAAAACCGCTCGCCGACTGTTCAGGCGCCATGTAAAGAGGAGTGCCGGCTTTATCGTCTTGCGCGCCATCTTCGCGTCCTATCATGGTACCAAGACGAGCAACACCAAAATCCAAGACTCGAACGTGCACGCCACGACTATCCCCGGGTGCTTCGCTGACGATAATATTCTGGGGCTTGATGTCCCGATGAATAATATTTTTACCATGCGTGTAGTCCAACGCATCAGCAACCTGCAAGCCCACCTGAAAAAGGAAAGCGAGATCCTTTCGTCCGTCATCACGCAAGCTGTCCTTGAGGTTCTTGCCGCGCGCATAATCCATAACGATGTAATAGCCATCAGTGAAATCTTTTGAATCTTCACCCTGAAAAATCCCAAGTTCGTGAAATGCAATGATATTTGAATGATAAAGCTGACTCATCAGAGCAGCTTCTTTTTGAAAGCGCATCAGATCGGAAGACGACATTTTTTTTGAACTATGAATGAGCTTGATGGCAACATCGTTGGATGGATCATCCACGTGGAAAGCTCGATAAACTGCCCCCATGCCACCGCGACCGAGCTCCTGCTCAATGCAATAGCGCTGGCCGATCCACTTGCCAGTGAATCTGTTCGGCAATCCGCTCACACAACCTCCAACGACCCGCCCGATGCTTAAGAAAATAATGATTACGGCTGTTTATATTCTTTGGAGTCTTCGGAACGATCTGCCTAAATCATAAGCTGCCCCTTGCCGCGAGCGCTTTGACGGTTGTTTGGGTTAGGTGTAACATATCACAAGGATTAGTTTTTTATCGGCTTTTTGCCGGATCTGGGCTCTGATTAATTTCGTGCCTTGCTGACGCCAACAGACGGGAGCATTAATATGTCCAAGACTGCCTCGAATCATGCGGTCAGGCTTAGTAATTTCAAAAACACAGACATGGGTGACATCCGCCACTGTAAGATTATTGGAACCTTGGGTCCTTCATCATCAAATGAAGAGACACTGCGAAAACTTATTTTATCGGGATTAAATGTCGCTCGATTGAACTTTAGTCACGGCGACCATCAGATGCACAAGAGCAACATCGAGCTCGTGCGCAAACTCTCAACTGAAACCGGTGTACCTGTTTCAATTTTACAAGATCTTCAGGGTCCCAAAATAAGATGTGGCAAGCTAATCAATGGGGCCATCGAAATTAAGAAAGGCGAAAGCTACACGTTAGTTTTTGGCGTGGAGCAGACCGATCCTAAAATTATCCCAATCGATTACAAAGACCTGGTCAAAGACGTCGCCGTCGGCCAAAGAGTCATGATGGATGACGGCAATTTTATCTTGCGAATTGAGTCAATGTCCAAGCAAACAGTTGTCGTTCGGGTGGAGGAAGGTGGCATTTTGAAATCGAGGAAGGGAGTCAATTTCCCTGATGCGAAGTTGTCACTACCCGCAATGACGGACAAAGACCGTCAAGATCTACTGTTCGGCATCCAAAACGGTGTCGACTATGTCGCACTTTCGTTCGTACAAGACCCAGTTGACGTCCGCGACATTAAAAAAATGATCCACGACTTGGGTGCTGACACCCCAGTCATCGCAAAGATTGAGAAGCTTTCCGCAATCAGCACTATTGACGAGATCGCAAAGATCGCCGACGGACTGATGGTCGCCCGTGGGGACCTCGGTGTGGAGGGCGATGTGGAAAAAGTTCCAGGCTTCCAAAAACTAATCATGGCTGCTGGGGCTCGACACGCTAAACCTGTCATTGTTGCAACGCAAATGCTTGAATCTATGATTGACAACCCTCAAGCAACGCTCGCGGAGGTCGCTGACGTAGCCAACGGCGTGCTTGATGGCGCGGACTGCGTCATGCTATCGGGAGAGGTAGCCTCCGGAAAATATCCCGTTGAATGCGTATCGACGATGGCAGACATCATTCGGGAAGTTGAGCATTGGACCTTCAAGCGTCCGGAACGCTACTCATTGGATGAAGTTGAGTCCTCCCAACCCTGGGAAGATCACGAAGCGGTGGCACGAGCAGCATGCGAAGCAGCCGATGCATTAAATGCGAAATTGATTATCGCGCTAACTTTGACCGGTAGCATCGCGAGAAGCATGGCAAAGTGGCGCCCTAAAACGCCGATTGTAGCCATCTCACCGCGACCAGAAATTGCGAGCCGCATGGGTTTGGTCTGGGGTGTGTATGGAATGCAAAATCCCTTGTTCTATAACACCGACGAACTTCTCCAGCAGCTTCCAGAGTTACTTAAAAAACTTGGACTCGTCGAATCTGGGGACACCATTGTTATCACCGCTGGAATACCTTTAAATCAAGCAAGCGCAACCAATATGGTTAAAATAAACCTGATACCCTGAGGAGCTTCGGGCGGAAGGCGGACAGGCGCCTCGGACTTCTTCAAAAGTTCCAAGCAAATTTGATGGTTAAGATCTGTACATTGTCAATAAAACAAACAGGCCCTTAAAGCCCTAAGAATTTAAAATAATTGATAAAATTAAATGGTATAATGATTGCTTCTCCCTATACGTTTGGGCCGAATTTAGTCAATTGAAACCAGTTTCAACCTTGAGGCGAGGCGGTAAAACGATGCGAAAAAATGCTTTTGAGAAGAATACGGCGAAGATATTTGTTCTCAAATCATTAATTCTTTTTACAACGGCCATTTTGCTGGTCACCTGCAAAGATATCAATCCTGCATCCCGTGTTAAAATCGACTCTGGATTATCCATCAACCAGGAAAGCTCCAACAAAGTAGAGGGAGTTTTCTTCTCGTTCACTAAAAGGACAGGCGCCGGAAGCGGCGGCGCCTGCACGGGTACTGCTGTTAGCACTACTACAGCTGTCACGGCCGCCCACTGCGTTTTGGATACTGGTGATTCGATCAATAAAGACACAGGCAAAGTATCGGGCAAAGAGTATTGTGTTGAGAACGCCATCTACAAAAAAGTGTGCTCCAAAGAGATTTATGCCGTAGCAGACTACTTAAAACTTGAAGCATCAGGCGGTCTAGGCACCGATTTGGCCTGGGTTATATTCCCTGAAGGAACCTTCAAGTATATTTTCCCGGTGAACGCCGAACCGGTAAAGCTTGGCGACGATATAGTAATGGTGGGATATAGCGAGTCTAAGCTACCCGAAAATAGCAAAGGCTCCAAACGCTTCGGCTGGAATAAAATTGCAACCATGCAGCAGAATGCGAGATCCGATATTATTTCCCGGTATGCCGCCAGTTTCCAGGGCGTGGCTGTATCACCAGGAGACTCGGGTGGACCGCTTTTAAGAAACTGCAAAGTAAGCGGCGTGGCATCCCGAATGACCGAAGAGTCAAACAAACGCAGCATCCACACTAATCTGACACATCCAACTAATACCGCTATCCTAAAGGCAGCAACTGGGGCCTACTTCTGCGGCTTAACGGGCAATGACGCGAGCTTCTGCCCACAAGCCAACCTCTACCGGCCCAAAACTGGCATCACGGCGGCATCGAAGGAATTCCCCTGCTCTGTTCCATCACTGGAGCAAAATTCGGATAACATTGCTGACAATCAACCGCAGCCACAACCGCAGCCACAACCGCAGCCACAACCGCAGCCACAACCGCAACCACAACCACAACCGCAACCACAGCCACAACCGCAGCCACAACCGCAGCCACAACCGCAGCCATTCAAGCTTTTTGCTGCCCTCAATAGCAATAACGAGTTATTAATTCGCAGCGATGAGCGACTCAGTTCAGCATTTGTTTGTATTGGAGCGAATGTGCAGGTAGCCGACTCCTGTACAAATAAAGTCAATGCCGTCTGGGATGGGCAACAATTTCGGGCAAAACTAAATCTACCGAACACATCTGGAGCGACAATAATCGCTCGCATCGAAGGCAAAAGACAGCGCGACGGACTCATCTCGAGACAAAAGATCAAGCTAAGACGCAAGTAATGGTCTCGAATTCATAATTTCTCAACCGGCTTGCTTATGCACACCTTTGACAGGATATTTATTGTCTGCTGTCTGCCGTCCGCTAAATTTACTAGGCTGATTTTTATCACCATCAAATGTAGCGGCGCTAACTCGGTTGCGCCCTAGTTCCTTACTTCGGTAGAGCATGGCATCTGCTAGCTTGACCAAATCCTCGGGCTTGCCAGTAAAGTTCTTGCTGGCCCACGACAGACCGATACTCGCTGTAACCCGTAAGTTAAAATCCTGAAACTGAAACAACGTTTTTTCAATTGTTTTCCTCAAACTCTCCATTTTCACATTCTGTTCGACAATAGTGTCACCGTGCAAAATCATAATAAACTCATCGCCGCCATATCTGGCTGCAAAGTCCAAGGGGCCAAAACAACTATTTTTATACAAAAGCCGTCCAACACTTTTTATAATGTGACTGCCAACCATGTGATTTGTC
>JBIJBX010000255.1:0-3581 GCA_044344995.1 Oligoflexales bacterium
CCAAGGCTGAGAAAACAGAAAGATTCCGTGAAGCGGAAGCCCAGGCGGAGTTTGCCAAACAAAAGAAAAAAGCTCGCCAGGAAAGGTTTGAGGATTAGTTTTGCCCACCGTGGACATTATCAGGGCGAATTCTATCGCTAGGGTCACGCAAAGTGCCGCCATCCCCTTGTAAGCATCTAATTTTATTAATTATTTATCGCTAATTTTTTTCTTAAGTTCCCCTTAAGAAGACGCTACTCTGCGCCGATAGAAGATCCATGGCGACGGAAAGAACAACCTGCGAGTCTTTGATATTAACGGTAAAACGGTTAACACTCTTTTACACGCTAATGCTGATTCCTTTCGTGGCGACATGTTCCAACGTAGACTTCGCCGGTAATTCTGGTGCGAAAAGTGGTGGCGAGAAAAAAGAGGAGATCTCGGATCAGCCGACAGAAGTTTCCGGCGGATTTGGTCTGACTTGTATGGCAAATGAGATGGAAGACGTTGTGACCGACTATAACGTAAGCTGCCACTTTAAAGCTCTTAACGGGAGTCCGCTTGCACCATCCGATAACTTTGATTTTGACATTGCCGTAACAAACACCCAAAACCCCATCACCATCAAAAAAGCACCGCAAGGTGACAAGAACACCTTCGAGTTTTATGTCAGAAAGACAGATTTAGCTTCTGCTAAAATTGAGACGAAGGCAGTTAACCCTAAAAACAACAACTCAGAGATTAAGGCTATTACTTTTGATCTGAAAACTGTAGCTCAATTACCTGGGCAAGTTGCGTCTCCGGTCTTTCCTCTAGGGTCTGGAATTTACCAAGCATCACAAATCATCACGATCCAAGTAGCGACCCCGGGCGCGGAAATTTATTACACGACTGATGGCACGCTGCCTTCTTGCGATATGCCTGGATCAGTACAACGTTATTCATCTCCCATAAGTTTGAGTGCAACAACGACGATTAAAGCTATCGGATGCCTAGCTGGCAGCACGCCTTCTGCTATTGTCTCTGCAGTATATACAATTAACGCGAATGAATGCGGGGCTGTGAGCAACAGTTGCTATGATTTACTCAACATTGCCGAAGGTACAACGAGGGCATTGTCCTCAAACCTTTCCACAATCATTTACGTGAAGGCTGATCCAATCTGTCAGGGTGTTGATTGCTTTATGATTTGGAGGGAGGTAGTGCCTAACGGTACTGATGTTGCTCTCGCAAAAGTTCTGAATGCCAACGGCGTGTGGGACTCAGGACGCAATATGGGTTGGCAAACCAAGCTTGATATCGACGGTACGGCAAATACTGGCGAATTTCTTCAGTACGGAGAGGCTAAGAATTTAGCTGGCAGAGCTTGTCCGCATGAAGTCAATGCATCTTCCACAAAGCCTACCAAAGGCATATGTCTTTATTATGATCATGGCACTCAAAATCAAATTCTCAATTTGGGGGATTGGAGTGAGCCTTCAAGCCAAGTCGGCCACCTTGCTGGCTGGTATGAAGGCAATATTCAAGTCTGTATTAATAAAGGGATGAGACTGCCGACTCTTTATGAGACCAATTCTCCAACACCAACTGCAGTGGAAGAGGCAAGTTTTCCAGGTCTACCAGGTGGCACGGATGGTGCTACTGCTCCAGAATTTATTTCGACTAGCAGACAATACGGGGTTCCACCCGTAGGTAGCGCATGGACTTGGACAGCTTCAGCATATACAACTCAGGGGGCCATCACTTCGTCAAATCGTTATTGGGTTTGGAACAATTCCGACATCCTATACAAGACATCAGGGAATAGTTATGCCGTTAGGTGTGTATTGCCATCCACTTCCACATCGATTGGCCCATAACCGCCATTTTTAATAAAATTTTTTAGAGAATATTAGTTGCCGGGCCGTATCACGGTAATTTTTGTTTACTAAATCTTTGTCGGAACTTTGCTATTTACTGTGCGTCTGATCAAGGCACTCCATGGGTGTTTCTAAATAAACAAGCTCCGTAATAATTAAATTAAAACCGTAATATCGCTTAGTTGGCAGTGAGCTCAATAAACTCTCAAGCCTCCCCACAAGACGTCCGATCAGATCTTCGGGCGAGGTCCGGACGAGCGAGCTTTGTCAGTTCGGTCTAAATAGGGACATGGCTTGGGAGGCAAACAGTGAATCAGATTAAAACCATAGGCCTGTTGGTTTTCTTTGGCGGGCATCTTTTTTCATGTAAGCCACCGACTGATTCAAGGTTGAAAGTCATCGCCACTGCTAATTCCCTTAAGACCGGAATATTTATGCCTGAGCGCACAGAAGACTTAGCCAAGTCATCAGGTGCTTTCTCTGGCAGTAACATGTCAGCCAATGAACTCATGCTGAAGTTAAAGATCGACCCTTCCAGGCTTCCAGCTGGGATCAGATACACCGTGCCTACACACGAGCAAGATTTGATTCTTGTGATCAGACAAGCCCCTGGGGCAAGACCCATACCCCTAGGCGGCATTTCAAAAACCGGCCAAACGTTTTATTTCTCCGCTTCTTTGGCAGCCATTAACGATACGCCTTACGTGGCTATCGGGAAGACGTTTTTCAAAATGCGGACCCCGAACGAGCCGCTAAAAATAACCGTAAGCTCTGATGGTAACCAGTCCAACGCCCACCAGGTCATCACTGTTCAAGATGGACTGGGAGGTTTGGAAGAGTATCTCGTCTCTTACTTAAACATTTTGCTGAGTGGCGACAAAAATCCCGTCGTTTTGGCGAAAATCGGCAATCGCTTAGTGTCGCCGATTTCAGGCAAAACCATGGTGGAATTTCGTGAAGTGGGCAATCAAGTTTGGGTGATCGCCGGCGGCATATCGAATAAATACTTCAAAAATGGATCAGTCCTCTGGTCCACCAATATGAAAGATTTTTATTCGGTTCGGACCAAGGGCCAAGGAATCACCCATTGGCGAAAGCAAGATAATAACTCCATGGATATCGCAGCTGAGAGTGTAAATACAAAAATCCCGGCCGTGGTTTCAGAGTTGCTCGATCGCCACGCCAATGACCCTGAGATTGAAGGTAATGATACTTTACTGTCAGGCCCAACATTCGGAACGATCTCAGTTGGAGCTTCGTCACTTGTAGACCGTAAAGTCAATCGAGTGGCTGCGACGACTGGCTCATCATCGAGTAAATTTAGTCTTGCTAGTGAGGATGAAGCCGGGGAGTCTGCCCCAGCGGAGGAATCCGGCGAGGATTTTGAAACGTTTTTCCAGCCTGGGCGGAACACACGAGGACTTTCTTTGGACGGGAGCAGTCCTGGCATTTCTTTGCCAAACAATCAGCAGCTAGCTAAAGAAGATTGGCTCAGGTTCAATCAACAAGCAAGACCTGGCACCAAAGTTGCTCTGCCGGGTGGTGCGGTTGGAACCGTCATCGGTAGAACGTCCGTTAACCCCGCGAGCTCTGAAACCAATGGTGAAACATCACATCATTATTTGATTCAAGATGACATGACAAATTCCGTTTACAAGGTTGATCACAGCCGTTCTCCAAAGCCTGGATTTTTTGATCGCAAATCATGGGGGTTTGGACGAACACCTGACACGGATTCTCAGG
>JBIJBX010000219.1:0-4470 GCA_044344995.1 Oligoflexales bacterium
AGTTTCTGGCTGAGGCGAGGTTTGTGTTTGGGCGTTATTACCGGTCGAACCTTGGGGCGCAACATCTTGCTTCTCGCTTGAAAGTACGCCACCGTTGTCATTAACATTAAATCGCTCATTAAATATCAACTCTGGCGTCGCTTACCACAACGGTATTTGATCTTTTGACCGTATTAACGTCATTCAACGTGCGCTCTCGAGGATCTCAAAAACTGTCGCGCCAGCGCGATGTTCTTGGCAGAACAATTTGCAACTGTAAATCGTACCTCTGATGAGTCACGTTCAGTGCTTTGTTGGCAAGAGGACAGGGAAAGTGTCCGAATAATCATGACTACCGCGCTCATTATTCGATCCCCATCTACTCCCGAGTTCTGTTTCAGTCCCCGTCTGAATGTAAAGTTTTATGGGAAAAAGCCGCCGCCCGAATAAGCCGTTTTATTTTTTTCTTAAATATCCGCTTTTTTATCATCTGTTTTGGTGGCTTAAATCTCTCAAATGGGGTGAGTGGAGGCTTTTTTAAATCCCCCGGATCAGTCGGAAGATGCTACGATGGACTTGTTTCAAGCCCATGACTCCAATCTGAAGACGCCAATTCTTCGGCTTAATGACCCCCCGAAGTGGCAACATCGAAATCAAGTCATGAGATTTGGTACAATATAGATCAGCTTTAATCCTAGATAAACTAGCCCCCTATAAGATCGAGGCCTTGCGAATATTGGAACTCTATAAAAGGTTCAAAAAATTTCTTTGGCCACTTGATCCGGTTTTAGAGAAAGCCTACTGGGATCACCAGCTCGCAGTCGTTGGTCCTTCTCTAAAATTCGGTGTAGTGATCGCAAGCATCAGTCTTTGGTTTATTATCTGGAGAACGCAGCAAATTAACCCTGATGCACCAAGGTTTTTGCCGCACGGCGGCGTTGTACTTCAAGTTTGGCTAATCTTTATGTTTTTTGCTTTGAACAGCGTCGATCGTAAGCGATATTTCGCAGTTTACACGACACCACTATTCCCAGCCTTAGTCGCTTACTTTGTCACTATGTTTGTAATTCCGACAATCAGATCCCGGGAAGAAATGCTGCAAGCATACTCGATTCTAGTGCTTTTAATCCTTGTTTTTTATGCATTTGACACCCTCTCTACGAAATTCGCGCTGTTCACAGGTTTTACAACATCCCTCGTCATTTTTTACGCCAGGACTATGAATCCAGCCCTGGATCCAGAAAAAATCGCTACACTTTTATTTAATATAGGGCTCGCCAACATCTTAGGTTTGGCCATGAATATTCATGGGTGTTACACGTCGCGCATGCAGTTCAAACTTGCCAGAGTCGCTGAAAAGGATCGTGAAATTCTCGACTCACTGATGCAGAGAGTTTTTCCTGACGTCATTGGAAAAGAACTTAAAACAAAGGGATCAAATCTCGCCAGAAGCTATAAAAATGTCACACTAATGATTGCTGATATAGCTAATTTCACCCGGATCACAACAACGCTTGAGCCCAAGCAACTGGTAACACTTCTTCACGAATTGTTTCACCGTTTCGACCGGCTGGCAGACCAGCACGGCGTTGAAAAAATAAAAACCATTGGTGACGCATATATGGCTGCAGCTGGTTGCCCTATTCAGACAAAAGATCACACGCAGCGCGTAGCTTTCTTTGCGTTACAGTTAATGAATATACTGGAAGGCTTTAACAAGCAGTTTAATACGGACTTTAAAATTCGTGTCGGTATCCACACCGGCTCTGTTGTGGGCGGTGTTATAAGCGGAAAACGCATAAGTTTTGACATCTGGGGCGAGGCTGTAAATCTTACCAGTCGTTTGCAAAGCGCGGCCGAGCCGGGAGAAATCATCGTTAGCGACGAGGCCACCAAGCTTCTCCGAAGCGAGTTTGTGATCTCTGAATTCAGAATGATAGACTTAAAAGGTATCGGCCCAACACCCGTGGCACGCCTCATTTCAAGTCAGGAAAAAAATCCATTTTTGTCAGGTCGATCAAAAGCAGATAATTCGCTAGAAGTTAGTGAGCTGCCGTTTCTCTCCCAACACTGAGTTTCAGTCTGATGGCAGATGATGCAACACTTTTTAAACAACCATTTATTGCCCGGATTTTCTCGTCAATCTTTATGCTAGTCATCATTGGCATTTCCTCTTGTCAAACACTGGAGACTTTGACCAACAGTTACGGGCTTTCTCGTAACGACATGAAAGAGCTTAGATCCATGACCTGTCAGGATAGCGGTACCTCAGCGACACAGCCAGAACCTCAAAAACTCAAAAAATTAAGCGAGGCGGAGCAAAAAAAAATGGCCGGGTTAACTGCCATGGAAATCCTCGCAGTTATAAAATCTCGTCTACCCGATATCACGGAGTGCTACGAAAAACTTTTAGCTCGTCGAAAAAGAGCACAGGGCAAAATTACAGTCAGTTTTGTTATCGACCTAAATGGTCGTGTTGAGAAGAGCTGTGTAGTAGCAGGATCAACAGCACCCTATCCAAAGCTTTGGAAATGTGTGCTTTTAGTCACAAATAGTAGCCAATTTCCTAAACCTCGCGGTGATAAACCGGTAGATGTTAACTATCCCTTCGTGTTTAACCCACTCTGATTTAAGTCTACACTTAGATTTTTTGAGGTCGTTTGAAAGTCGCGTGCACTTTTCGTGCACTTTCTGTGCACTTTTCACCGGTGTATAGGTTTGGACAAGCCTTGAGGCTTTACCCTAACCTTACTAAATATCTGCTGAAAAGTGGCGGAGAGAGAGGGATTCGAACCCTCGTTAGGGATTAACCTAAACACGCTTTCCAAGCGTGCGCCTTCAACCACTCGGCCACCTCTCCAAAGATGCGGATTGAACCTCAAGAGATATCTGATACTTCACTGAGAGGTCAAGATGTTTGGGACTTTAAACCAACAAATCTTGGAAAAAATACGCGATGTTGCCTATTTCTTAGTCCTTTAAAACTTATCGGGGTAATGGCTTATCGGGAAGCTGACCAGCAGACTCATAAAGAGGCCATACTTCAGCTTGTTGCCGCTCAAGGGACTTGCTGCGATTTTCGGGGTCAGGATGGGTGGATAGAAACTCGATTGGCGCTCCTCCCCCTTCTGCCCCCATCCGCTGCCAGAACCCTGGGGCCACACGGGGGTCATACCCAGCTTTGGCAGCGTACTTGAGACCCACGCTATCGGCTTCTGTCTCGTGACCACGACTATAGGGAAGAAGGACGCCGAAGTTCGCACCGAGTGCAAGCACACCCATCCAGAGTTTACGATTCTCGCTGTCTTGCAACGTGATGTCGGCGGCTGTAGCCAGACCAGCCACAGCGAGCTGGGAACTAACGCGTTCCGCACCATGACGCATGGTGGCGTGTGCTACCTCATGCCCCATCACTACAGCTAGAGCTGCTTCAGTCTTGGCTACCGGCAAGATTCCAGTATAAACCGCGATTTTCCCACCGGGTAAACAGAAGGCGTTTACCGTTTTGGGCTCATCGATTACGTTAAATTCCCACTTAAAATCAGCACCGCTGGCCTTGGCAATCCGAAGCCCGATGGCTTCAACAATTTTATATTTCTCCGACTGTGACGACAGTAGCTTTTTCTTGGCGCGGGCATCGGCCAAAATTTCTTGATAAGCGTCAACGCCGAGAGCATTCATCTCGGAATCCGAGACAATGTTAAAAGACCTGCGCCCCTCACTATTGGTGGCACACGACTCAGCCCACAAGCCAGATGAGACGAACAATATGATCGACAAAAATATCTTGATCATGATGAACCCCTAAAAAGCAATAAACTTAACGTTTAGCGCTCACCTTCGCAGCACTCACACTGACAACGCCGGGATTGACCGCTTCATTGATAATACGGGCCTGTTCCGTCGCATGGGCCTTAGTGGATCCTTCGGCCGTTGTTCCGCTATCACGACGTCCCACATAGCGTAATTTTTTTGGATCTGAAAGCAATGCCTCAAGCCTCGGTCTTACAAACGTCCAAGCTCCCATGTTCTGTGGCTCTTCTTGGACCCACAAGACATCGGCAACGTTTTTGTAACTTGCGATCATGGACTCCACTTTTTTCACAGGGAACGGATAAAGCTGCTCGATCCGAACCAAAGCCACCTCACCCTCAGGAGCGGTCGACGTCGCTTCGAGCATTTCATAGTAGATTTTCCCTGAGCAGAACACGACCCTAGTGACGCCTTTTGGATCTTTAATCCTTGCGTCATCCAAAACTTCCTCAAATTGGCCTTTCTCGAATTCCACCAGGGGACTGACTACCTTGGAGTGCCGGAGAAGAGACTTTGGCGACATGATAACGAGAGGCTTACGGAACTCCCGACAAATTTGACGTCTCAAAATATGGAAGTACTGGGCAGCAGTCGTTGGAATTGCCACCTGAATATTGGCATTACCACAAAGCTGAAGAAATCGCTCCGGCCGTCCCGATGAATGTTCCGGCCCCATGC
>JBIJBX010000220.1:0-4465 GCA_044344995.1 Oligoflexales bacterium
TTTCTCGCCAAGGGTTAGACCACGACCGAGGGCTTTACGGTAACGATCAAATTTAGCACCCAGACTTTCGTAGTGCTTTGCAACAATTTCTGGTCTTGTGGCGCAAACGCTGACTTTAGATTTGCCAGATGACTTCTTAGCGGATTTTTTAGGTGCGCTTTTTTTGGCGTTGGATTTTTTTGCGGGAGTCTTCTTTAAAGATTTTTTGGCTTTTTTGTGGATTTTACTTGTCATAGGGCTAGGCCATCCTTTCTCACGTTTCATCACCCAACAGATTGCCATAAACCCCAGAAAGTTCAAGGGTTGCTGGGGTTTTAAGGTCAACAAATTGCTGGAATTCCAGTAAGGGATCTGAGCTCTTAGCAGCCCATTTGTGACTTATGATTTGTTTGGGGTCAAAGGACTTACTTCGGAACTTTAAACTTATCAGCCAGAACGTTGAGCTTTAGCACCAAATCCTGCAGCTCATCGCCATCTCGAAGGGCCAGCTTTGAGGGGCTACGGCCTTCCACCATCTCGTCGATAAATCGATTGATGGATACCAATGGACCATAGATTTTATGAGTGTAGTGAACAGCTACATAAAACGTCGTTGCAACGAAGGCTAACACAAGCACACCAACTAAAATTAGCGGCGTCGACAATTTACCCATCGTAAGAGCGGCATCACCGCCGGTCAGGTCAAAGTAAGTCTTAACAGCAGCAAACACATCAGACAAGACCCACCACATGACACCGCCAAAAAGCATGGCAAAGCACAGGTTCACAATGATGAACATGAGTCCTAGTTTGATTTGGAAATAGGGCTCTACAAGCTTCGAACGTACACCGCCGCGACGACCCTGAATTGATCCCATGAGGTACTCACCTACTGTTTAATGACGTTGTTAACCTGCTCGAAATTCTAGCAGGCCAGAGTCAGATACAAAAGCGAAACATGAAGCATTATGGACTATTAGATAGTCAATTCAGGGGCGAGGCAGCATGCCCAAAAAAACAGCCGCCGCCTGGGCTGCGGTGCGGGCCCTTAAGACCCAAGGCCCAAGTTTAACGGGTTTGTAGCCCTGCCCTTGCGCCAAAGACGCTTCCGCCTGTGATAGGCCCCGCTCTCCGCCAATCAACACGGCAATCCCCGGGCTACTAGGTGTTACTTTTGAAATGTCAGCCAAAACATCCGTAGGCGCCTCAGGATCGAGCATCCAGCGAACGGGAATATTTTGAGTTAATGCTAATGCCGCCCGCAGGTCGCCGGCACACTCAAATTCAAGCTCCCATGCACGCTTTGATTGCTTCACCGCAGACCGCACTAGGCGCCGCCATCGTTCGACGGCAGAATCTGACAAACGAAATTGGGCCGTATCTGACTGATGAAAAACAATTAGTTTATCAACGCCAAGTTCTGTCAAGGGCGCAATCAAATCATCCACGTCACCAGGTTTTAGTGCCCCCATAAGCAAGCATCGGCTGAAGGTATCTTTTTGAGTATAAGTCTCGGCTGCATCGTGAATCGAAGCCTTTGACTTTGACTCGATCACAATACGACCCGATGCCACGTGACCTTTTCCGTCCATCACCTCGACCTGAGACCCATCAGCCAATCGTAGTACTTTGATGGCATGACGCGCCTCCTCCTCATCGAGACTCCAGACGCCGTCTGCTAGCTTATGACCAAAAAATCTATAGATGTGCGCCATATGATTTAATCCAAGTTAGCCTTTTTTGAATGTCAAACAGCTCCAGCCGTCCAGCACACCTTCATCCACTAGCTTAAGACCTTGAGCTTGAGCAAGCCCCGTCATCTCAGCAGCATCTTCGACGAGCACTCCGGAGAGAATCAAAATACCGCCTGGCTTAGTGATGGCGCCTAGATCTGTAATAATTTTTTGTAAAACTACAAATAAAATATTAGCGATCACCACATCAAATGTCGGCTTAAATTCAGCACGGCCATTCACACCGTTGATTGGGCAACTACCCTGCCACACAGGTAGATTGATATTATTTAATTCTGCATTTTTGACCGCCGCCGAAACCGCGTCTGGGTCAATGTCACTGCCTGCCACTGACTTAAAGCCCATCTTGTGCGCCACAAGCGCCAAAATGCCTGTACCCGTGCCAACATCCATGCAGCGCCACTGGCCTACGTCATGCCTATCAGCAACCAATTTTTCAAGCCTTTGAATTACCACTTGAGTCGTCGCATGCTGACCTGTACCAAATGCCATTCCGGGTTCAATCACAAGTGGTATTTTATGAGGAGGTCGCTTTGCGGTTTCCCAGGGTGGATAAATATAAAACATCTTGGTTTCAATTGGCTTAAAGCTTTCCTTCCAGCCCTCGAGCCATTCGCTCGTCTCCATAGCAAGAAGCTGTACGGTCACGCCTTCGGGAAAATCCCGCTCGATTTTTAGTTTCAGCTCTTCAAGGAGTTCGCGGTTATACTTGTAAACCGAGATTGGTAATAGTTCGCCGCCTAGCTCAGCATAAAAATCACGCTCGTTGGGGCCAGTGTACTCATGATCAATATCAAGCCCATCCATAACACCTTCCACGAATTCATCGATTCCGTGGGCAGATAGCCACTCCATGAATCTAGCTTTGATTTGTTTGGTCGTTTTGAGACTGCTATCAAAGGCAACTCGCAGCTCCCACGTTGTTTTTGGATAATTCATAGACGTACACCTTTATCGCATAAGTGCATAGGGACCAAAGGGAGAAGCCAAAAACTCAGTCGATCCAACATAGCGGACGCGTTCTGACTGCTGATCAGCGATCGACTGAACTTTCCGCGCTAAATCTGATTGCCCAGCACCAAATAATGCGCTTACGTAAAGTTCGGACAAGGTTGGCCAAGCTTGATTTTTTGCATAGATGGGGGCCAACTCTGACGCGATAAAGCTGAAAGAACCTGCGGACGTTTTTGACGATGCTTTCGCTCGCATTAATTTAAATTCCGCCAATGCGATTTTTATCCAAATGGAATTCGACGAACTTAAATATTTTTGTATTCCCGGCAACATCCGTTCGGCCTCAGCCAGTTGCCCGGATCTTGTGAGAGCCAGAAAATAACCAACCTCGGACTGCCAATTTTTTTGTCCTGTCACGGCCCTTTTAAATGCTATTGCCGCCGGCTTTGCACTCGATGGATTCTTGGTCGCCAGCAGTGTCGATCCAAGTAAGTGCTGAGTCGTCGCGTCTGGGCCAAGACGGGAATTTAATACATTCGCACGCTCGATCGCCTCAGAAAGCTGGCCTTTCAGCATGTGGGCTCTGATCGCAAAAATTGAAATCTCACGGTAGAGACCAGGATCAAAGTCACGAGGATTCTCCTGAGCCGCTACAGCCTCGACCACTGTCGCAAGTTCCTGCGCCATACCCAAACGCAGCATATGCGGCGCCAAAATAACCAACGCAACCGGATCAGTCTTTAGGCTTGAAGCGTCGCGGCGCATCAAATCACTTAGCTGTTTTCGTGCGGCAGCATCGGCTTTTTTATCCAGTCCAATTGGTTTTATTTTAAATTTCGCAGTCGCCTCTAGAGCACCCCATTTGAGGAAGTCCGCCGGGTGGGCCTTCATTTTTGGAATAATTGACATAACGCGCGGCAGAGCAATCAGCTGACTTTCACGCGCAATACTTTTAATTTTTGCGTCAAAAATGGCCTTTTTTAATCCCTCATCATAGGATGCCACCTGTATCGCCTGGTCAAACAATTCATCTGATCTTGGTCCAAGGACCGCCTGGGACATGGCAAATAACATCAGTGACTGCTCAAGCTTTGGTAGTTTTTGCACAAGGCTCATATCCAGAGAAGTAATTGGTTTGAGACTAGCTCGCGAACCCTTGTACGCTAGATACCAGGCCTTCAGCCCACACTCTTTTGAGACTTGCCATCGACTGCAGTTTGGTAGCACAGCACGCTCAAACTTTGGCCAATACCCACGCGCAATGGAAGAAATGAGAGGATCAGAGCTAATGATGCTGACTTTATCCTTGGCGCGACCATCTCGCATATGAAATTGACCAAGTTCAGTATTGTTCTGCACTTTGAATTGTTTTGCCTTGCGCGTCCAAGACGGTAGTTCCTGTGCAAAATTAATATTGAATTTTTCTATTCCAATCCGCTGAATTTTTACGCGTAAACTTGCAGAGTAGTTCCAAAAGAATAGAAAAAGCGCACAACAGACCAAGCTAACAATCAACAGTTTGCCGATGCCCGCCAAAATTGGCATGACATCCAAACTACTTTTGATGATTAGCCGTCGATCGCGGAAGAATGTTGAAAGGTCTTCCTCAAACTGACCGGCCTGACCATGCTGAGCCTGCTGATCTTGGTGGGCCCGCTGACCCGCACCGAAATTTTGGGGACTAGAGGCTCCATCTGAATTCTTGTCATGGGCATTTTGTTTGCGAATATTTGGTATATCTGCTTGGCCGGCTGGTCTCAGAACCTGCAAACGTGAGT
>JBIJBX010000221.1:0-4454 GCA_044344995.1 Oligoflexales bacterium
GGATCACGCCTGAAGATTTCACATTGCGATAAAAGATGTCAGCATACCCACCCAGACTGGCCACGCCCTCTTGAATTCTTGCTCCCCCTGAGTCATTGATGCCGATGACGGGAGCGCCATTTTTAACGGCCAAATCCATGACCTTGCAGATTTTTTTGGCCATATTGAGCGATAGCGAGCCGCCGAATACTGTAAAGTCTTGGGAAAAAAGGTAGACGAGTCGGCCGTCGACTTTGCCAAAACCTGTCACAACGCCGTCACCGACGAATTTTTTGTCGGTCATGCCAAAGTCCGTGCAGTCATGGGTGACGAAAGCATCAAGTTCGACGAACGATCCAGGGTCGACCAGAAGATTAATCCGTTCGCGCGCTGTTAATTTGCCGCGTTTGTGCTGCTGCTCTTGGCGTTCTTTGCCGCCGCCTTCTTGGGATTTTTTACGCATTTCGTGGAGGCGTTTGAGCGCACTTTCATTATCGAACATTCTTACCTCACAAATCCGTTTGTATGAGTGGTTAGCGGTATATCTGGCGACCGGGAAAATCAATCCAGATTGCGTCAGTCAAAAGTCGACGCTTCAAGTCGTCAAGTGGTGGTTCCCGCATGGCTTTAGCTGAAACGGAGTTGGCAAAGGCCTTATAAATGACTTCTGCCTGTCGGCCGCCACTCCAGATGAGCGAGCCATCGTTGGTATCAATCAGTAACATGCCGATGGCACCGCTTCTGATCGATAGGAGAATGCCGCGATCGTTTTCGATTCGAGTGTTACTCGACAGCACAAGCGGAATCATCACGGCGTCGGCCCCTTTGGTCGCGCTCGACAGTTTACTGAGCCATATTTGCCACTGTTGCCGACCTTTAACGCTGAGTTTGTAAATGGCGGGTAGGCTGCGACAGTCTTTGCAATCGGTGTTTTTCGCGGCCCATTCGGTTGAGATGGCAGTAATGATTTGCGGTGAGAGGCCTGCCGCAGCGTATAGTTTTTCAACGAGCTTTGGGCTTAGGCCCTTCATAAACGGCTGATTGTCGAAGCCATCGGCGACGTACTTGTCAAACTCCTCGCAAAGGGCAGTGTTTTCTTCGGGTGGTCGGTTATTGGGTGGAAGGTCGTTAATTTTACTCCCTGCCGTTGGCCAAAACATGCAGGGCAAGAGCGCAATGCGCGCTGGAACATAGCCAATACGCTTTGCATCGATGCCATACTTTTCGTCAAGGTTTTTGCTGGTCATACACGAGCAAAAAAGCAGGACTAAAATCATTCCCGAAAAGTGGCTTCTTAATCCAAAAACCGTCACGCTGCGTCCTCAATAAATCCCTAATTTCTCGACCCTTACGGTATCAAAAAAGAGGTCAAAATCAAACGTAGAGGACTCGAGGCCGACTGCTCGATTTTTCAGCACGAATGTTCAAAGTTCAGCCACCCCGGGACGGTGTTGCCGGGCGAGCTGGGAGTGCTGGACTGGCGGCGCCTCCCGATGAACAATGCACTGAGCCGTTAATATATTCACAATTGGCACCGCAGTAGACTCGGCCATTGATGTAATCGCAGGATTGGCCCAGGGAAGAACAATAAACCTGGCCATTAATGTATTCGCAGCTGCCGCCCTGTTGCGGGCAGTAGACTCGACCGTTAATGTATTCGCAATCATAGCCACAATAAACTTGGCCGTTAATGTATTCGCAAGTTTGACCGGGTCCGGGGCAGTAAACGGCTCCATTGATGTAACTACATCCAGGCCCAGGCTGTGGGGCCTGTTCAGTGCAGAGGTAACGCTTGCCATTTACGATCTGATAGAAGCTATCAGCTTTTGCCGCCTTGCTTCCTAGCAGCAAAAATAAAAGTAAAATAATGCGGAAAATAAGGGAATCGCGAGTGATAAATGACATCTCCATTTTTTACCTCCGGGGATTGCTTGTTTTCGAACGCATAATGCTTTCAAAAATAAGTTAGCAATCAGTGTGCCAGCGATTAAAAGCCAGGTGACTGATGCGCTTAAATCCTCTAAATACGCGTCTTTTAGCCGTTTTTTGCAGTTTTAAGGGTTGATTTATTGAATTGTAGAGTGCGGTGCGATTGGTATCAAAAATATACCGGTTTAGTTTTTTTCGCGGCGGCTTGGCAGCGAGATAGCAAAGCAGAACGTACACGACAAGATGAGCAAATAACGAACTTCGCTATCTTGGATTGCGTTTTGAGTCAGTCCGCCTGCAGCAAAAGCGAGTGGGGTCACCAAAGCTCCCAAGCGTTGCCAAGATTCTACTCGCGTAAAATTACGCGCGTGTAAAAACCACCAGATTAAAAAAGCAAGTAATCCAAGTCCAGCGATCAGACCCCCTTCGACAGCCGCTTGCAAATACATATTGTGCGCTTCATACATTCGTTTGATGTGTCCAAGGCCAATTCGTTCGTAATAGAGTTTGCGGTCTTCGCGAGTGATATCAGTGCCGTGCCCAACAATAGGAGCATCTTTGAACATTTCCCAGTGAGCGTGCCAAAAAGCCACTCTATCATCGGGGTACGGAGTTTCGTGGTCACTGCGTTGACCCGCCAGTACGGTCTGAAACTTCTGCGAGATAGGGTTAGGTGTACTTAATGTCACGATGCCCAGAGTGGTTGCGATCAGAGCAAGCACCAGCATTTTTTTACGAGTCAACAGCTTAATTGAGAGAAATATGAGTGTGACGGCGGTTAGCGAGATGACGGTGAGTGACTGACTGGTGGCGATCATAATGAGGAGTGCTAGCGCAGACAGGACGGCGCGCCAGTCACGAGGTTTGTCCAGAGCCCGTGCGAAGATTAATGGCATGATACATAGGGATGCATACGCAAGCGTCAAAGGATGGCTGTAAAAACCTTGAGCTCTTTTTATTTGATCCGTGACGTTTAGACCAGCTAATTGCCAGCCCATAAAAAATTGGGAGAGTGAAATAATGCCGACTAACAACAAAATTATCGTTGAAACATTTTTTATGACCTTGCCTCTCACGTCGTCTCGCAGCGCTAAGCCGAGAACAAACATCGGCGTTACAAGCACATAGCCGAGCAGAAAACGACCCGCTTCTCTCAGTTGGCCTTTTGCCAGTGTCGCTAAAACACCTGGGAAAAGGGTAACAAACCAGATTAGAAAAAATTGCGCCACAACAGGTGATTTCAGGACAGCGCGTAGGCGACGACCTTGCTCGTGGATTGAATAGATCGCGAAAATTAAAAGCGAAAGTCCAAGGCCAATGTTTTGGCCTGCGACCCCCAGGGGGGCTGCAAGAATCAAAAGGACGGCAATAAGAGTTGGCAACGAACCCATGTCAAGAGGACCTCTCTACCTAAGAACGTTGGCTTAGGCGTTCGCTTCGCAGTCTCGGAAGCTGGAGCGGCCAAGTTTTTATTTGTCTACAAATCCATTGGTTCAAAAGTTTTTGTCGTTCCGCATCATTGAGATGAAAATGAGTGGATACTTTTTCCTTGCGCAATTTACTAGTCAGATGGTGGAGAGTAATGGCCGCAGACACACTAATATTCAAACTCTCGACGATTCCGAACATGGGGATTGTAAAACAGACGTCAGCCTTTTCACGCCACTGCAAATCAAGACCAGCGTGTTCGTTGCCAAAAGCGACGGCGATGGGCCTATCAAGGGGAAGAGCGTCAAGCTCGACAGCATTTCCATGGGGGAAAGCCGCCGCCACTAAGTAGCCCTCAGCATGTAATCTATCAATACAGTGGTCAACATTGTCATACCGGTGGATATCAATCCATTCGTCGACACCCCTTGCGACAGTGGATGTGCTGAATTTACCAGCCAGAGTTACCACGTCCACATGTTGAACGCCAAAAGCCTCAGCCGATCGAATACAGGCGCTGACATTATGGGGTTGATGAACGTCTTGAACGACCAAGCGCACGTACCGTGTGCGGTTTGAGGCCGTGGCCAGCATGCGCTCGCGTCGACTGTCAGTCAGCTGAGGCGAAAGAAGCTCCCAGGCATCTGGTGGGGCGTTGTGGTCAAGAGGTGCAGAGCTCATAGTTATTTTCACGCGAGTTCTAATTAAAAGATTCTATGACCTTCAAAATGGCCGCTGTTGAGAAGCTCGCGACTAGGCAAAAAGGACCCATCGCAGCTCACGCACGAGCCCGGCTAAAATGGAGGGTGGAGATGGCAATTATTAAGTGGCTTATTCCTGGAGCGGGTGAAGGGATTCGAACCCTCGACCTTCGCGATGGCAACGCGACGCTCTAGCCAACTGAGCTACACCCGCATTCTCCAAGGAACAATTTCCTGTGTTTTCAGGAGCCATGGTTTTAGGACAGAGGTCGTCTAGGCGTCAAGGGATTATTGGGAGTCAGAGCAAAATCCAGAGCTCCCCGTTGAAGCAAATGTGACTAAAAGAACAAAGATGGGGCATAGCTAGGGAGGGCTAACAATGCAGCTAATGAAGCGTCTCAAAAATTGGGCAAATGA
>JBIJBX010000316.1:0-4441 GCA_044344995.1 Oligoflexales bacterium
CCCATTAGCCGAAAGACTATTGGTTGTAATCGTCTTGCCTGCACCTGACGTCATTGAAGAAGAGCTGGACACTGGCGACGTACAAGTAGACTCACTATGCAAAGTTACTGTTGCACTCTCGGAGAGACTAAATGTAACAGTTGGAGTTAAAGTCGTCCCGAAGTTTGATGGCGATATGGATGTATAAGTGACAGTCGGTGCCAGCGTATCCACAATAATCGCTTTTTGGCCGGAGAGACTTGATCCGCCGGCTAGGGCTGGCAAGCCGAGGGATGCATTGTTGCCAGCGATGTCTCTGATGGTACCGCCATTCAAGGCAAGGGCTGATGTAGATGTTACTTCCAGCGGACTTGCCGATTGACCAGCACCAACGGTGTAGTTAAAGAGCAATGTCGTCGTTCCACTGCCCGACACATAGTTAACCGCAGTACCTGCCCCACCCGTTGCCAGGGTCAATTGCGGCGTGCCTGTGACAGTGACCGCCTCAGAGAACGTAACCGTTACACCAATGACGGCGCCCGCGCTGTAAGTACCGTTTGCAGTGGTGGAGCTTACTGACGATACGCTTGGGGCATTTCCGTCATGTGTGTAGCTCGCGATTGATAGACAGCTTGACGCGTTACCCACAGTATCAGTTGCTTTGATGAATAGACTTGTGGTCGCGTTGGCCGTCAAGGAACTAGTGACAACTGTATTATTACCGGACGTACCGGCAACTGAAGCTGATGCCGTTGCTGAACATCCTGCGTTGCTATAGAGCTGCAGGGATGAAGTCGCCTCGCTCACATTGACAGTGAGGCTTGGGGTCTGCGTTGTTCCAAGTAATGAAGAACTAGCGCCCACAAGAGATACGGTTGGAGCTGTTGTGTCAATCACAATATTCTTGTTAGCCGTCAGGCTGCCAGGAGTCGCAGAGGCAGGAAGGGCAAGGTTAGCGTTATTACCAAGAGAGTCTTTAATCGATCCGCCGTTCAGGGCAAGAGAGGACGTACTTACATAGTCCAGTTTAGCAGACGCATCACCTGGTGCCACCACATAGGTGAACGTGATGGTATTCGTGCCTGTGCCGCTCACATAGTTGACTGTGGTGTTGGCACCACCAGTAGCGAGCGTCAACTGTGGAGTACCAGTGACGGTCACTACTTTAGAGAAGGTGACAGTTACCGCGACGGACTGACCTGCTTTATAGCTGCCGTCAGCCAAACTAGACGTGACGTTGGTTACGGTTGGAGCGGCGCTATCATTAGTATACGTCACAAGATTTGTACAGCCTGAGGTGTTTCCTGCCGCATCCACGGCCTTGCCGTAAATAATCGTCGTGGTGTTAGCGTTGACGTTTGACGTCAAACCAATACCAGGCGCAGCAAACACCGTGTTTGCGACACTTGCTGATCTTGGCGTCTGACAGAGGGAATCGTAATAAAGGGTTACCGTCGAGATTTCAGATGCCGTACCAAGTACAGTCGGTGTCAATGTGGAAGCTGGATTCGACGGACTAAGCGACGCGAACGTAAGCGTTGGCGCTACGTTATCGTAGGTTACGGTACTGTCAACACCGGTAGAGCTTGAATTGGCGTTACCAAACGTATCGACCACGGTGTTAGCAGTGATACTCGGAATAATCGTTCCAGGGCTTGCCACGGCATTAGCCTGTAGAGTCCAGGTGATATCGTCTGACGTGGTGAGGGTCCATGAGGTAACTGAAGCCGTACCCGCAGCAACAATATCGGCCGTCGTGAAGGATGCAGGATTAATTGCTTGCGAGAATACAACTGTATAGGTGACTGGCAAGCCATTGGTTGGATCACTCTGTCCCGCTGCTTGATTGAGTGACACTGAAAGGGCTGCCGGTGAGTACGTTACGTTGTCTGCAGCATCCACAGCAGACGCGCTAGAGTTACCTGCTACATCGGTGACGGCAGATGCCGCAAGTCTTGGTTGCACGGTACCAGTGCCAGCTGCGGTCGCCGCAATGGTGAACGTTTGATTATTGCCGGAGTTTGTGACACTCCACGACACACCTGTAGCGGTTCCCACGTTGGTGAAGTCAGCTGTTGTCAGACTGAGTGGCGCAATCGCCTCTGAGAAGGTCAAAGTGAAGTTCATTGGCACAGAGTTCGTGGACGCCAACTGACCAACCGCACGTGCAAACGAGGACACAGTTGGCGGCGCCGAATCATGGGTATAAGTGGTCAAGCTTGTACATGTCGTCGTATTGCCAAGAGCCGTGACCCCTTTGGCGTAAATCGAGGTAGAGCCGTTAGCTGCCAGTGTAAACGTGGTGATGGTCTGGCCAGCACCTGTGGTCAATGAAGCTCCGCTTGATATAGCTGTACCGCACCCAGACTCACTATAGAGAGTGACCGTCGCGGCCTCAGTTGTCGTCAACGTAACAGTCGGTGTTCGGCTGGTGCCTGGGGACGACGGCGAAATGGACACGTATGCTAATGTTGGTGGAGTCGTGTCGATCACAATAGCTTTTTGACCTGCGATGCTGGTACCTGAGCCTGGGACGGGAAGTGTCAAGGTGGCGCTATTGAGTGCTGCATCTCTGATCGTACCGCCATTAGGAGCCAGTGCAGATGTTGAAGCATAGTCAAGATCAGCAGAGGACTGACTGAGGCCAACTGTATAATTGAAGGTCAACACATTCGAGCCAGAACCACTCGCATAATTGACGACTGCGTTGTTAGCACCACCGCCAGTTGATAGTGTTAACTGCGGCGTACCAGTGACCGTGACGATCTCGCTGAAAGTCACATTAATCGCAACAGTCTGTCCAAGCCTATAGGTACCGTTAACTGATGACGAGGAAACCGACGAGACCGTGGGCGCCGAACTATCATTATTGTAGGTGGTCATCAGAGTACATGCAGAGGCGTTACCAGCAAGATCTGTGACTTTGCCGTAAATCGAAGTCGTCGCATTGGCTGTCAACGTCGAGGTTGTAACTGTGTTGGCACCAGCGTTTCCAGAATTGGCTGCGGACGCAGAAGTCAGACACGAGCCATCACTAAAGAGCTGTATCGCCTGCGCAGCCTCAGAAACGCTGACGCTCACTTGCGGTGTTTGCGATGATCCAGGCGAAGTCGGTGAAATAGATGTGTAAGCAATCGTCGGTATGATCGTATCGATAATAATCGATTTGTTGGCACTAAGACTACCAGTAGCACCAGGAGCAGGCAGCGTCAGGGTTGCGTTATTACCGATCGAGTCACGGATTGTGCCACCGTTGAGGGCCAACGATGTTGTCGCCACATAATCAAGAAGTCCGGAGTTCTCACCCGAGAAGACCGTATAGTTGAAAGTCAGTGTATTGGTGCCTGAGCCGCTGGCGTAGTTCACAATCGTATTCGAACCACCAGTTGCTAGTGTGAGTTGTGGGGTTCCCGTCACAGTTACAACCTTGGATAAGGTCAACTGGATTGGAATAAGCTGGCCGGCTTTATAACTGCCATTCGCCAGGCTGGTATTGACGTTGGTGATTGCAGGAGCCGCGCTGTCATGGGTGTAGGTCGTCATACTCGTACAGCTCGATGCGTTACCAAGCGCATCTAATGCCCTCGCGTAGATGGTCGTTGCGCTGTTACTTGCCACGTTGCTGGTCAACGTAATACCTGGGCTTGCAAAAATGGTATTTGCCTGGCTCGCAGAACGAGGCGCCGTACAGGACCCATCAAAGTATAGGGTCACTGTCGATGCTTCTGATGTCGTACCAAGCAGTGTTGGAGTTAGAACATTGTTAGGACTGACTGGTGTAATCGACGAGAACGTCACTGTCGGTGGTGTCGTATCTATTGTTACGGTGTTATCGATTGCAGTCGATGCTGCGTTTTGGTTACCGAATGCATCCGTCACCGATGAAGCGGCAATGGATGGAATCACGGTGCCAGACCCACCTACGGTCGTTGCTGACATTGTCCATGTGACATTGTCGGTTGTCGCCAAAGACCAAGTCAAACCGGCAGCCGTGCCATTCTGCACAATATCATCTGTCGTAAAGCTTGATGAGCCGACGGCTTTGGAGAAGACTACGGTGAAGTTAATCGGGGCTACTGCCACCGGATCAGCCTGACCTGCGGCTTGGTTAACCGTCACTGTAAACGGAGTCGCCGCATAATCTACGGACTGGGTTGCTGTCATTGAGCTAGAGTTTGTATTACCCGCCAAATCAGATATGCCAGTCGCGGCGATTCTTGGCACCATAGTGCCGTCGCCACCAGAGGTCGCTGCGACAGTAAACTGAGTCGAAGAAACGGACGTAACAGTCCAGGCCACTGCTGATGCCGTACCGGTGTTACTGACGTCAGCACCTGTGAAGCTATTGACGTCAATCGCCTCATTGAAGGTTACGGTGAAATTTACTGGAACTGAGTTGGTAATAGAACCTTGACCCACAGCCCGCACAAAGGACACAAGAAGGGGAGCAGTATTATCATGG
>JBIJBX010000041.1:0-15072 GCA_044344995.1 Oligoflexales bacterium
TGCCTGTCATGGAGACTGCCGAGGAGTTTCTTGCCAACGCGCCGGCAAAGGCCTCTTTAAAAAAGACGGCCGTTATCGGGCCTTTAGGACCGGTCATGGGAATCTTACACTTCAGCTCACAGGCATTTAGGGCACTGATATTAAACCTATAGCCGGTCAAGGTAACGGTGGACCCCTCCAAAAGGACCGAATTCCCGCCGCCACTAGGCCGAGCCGGTTGGGCCGCTGAAGGGCGCATGGAATTTACTGGCGCAGGGGGCGATGTTGGCCGCCGGGCGCTGCGCGCAGACCGAACTACTTGAGGGGGGACTTTTTGCGGCCGCTTCATTTGCTGGGATACTTTCTTTGGTATGACCTTGCTTTGGGGAGCTGGATTGCGACTAAGTGTTTGAACTTTCCCGTCGACGTTTGGCTGGGATAATGCACCCTGATCTAAAGGAAGTCGATCGAGAGGCACATCGGTTGATGGATCAACTGCCGCTCCGCCAAATGTGGTGCTATAGAGTCGACTGGCGCGCTCCAAAATACCCTCTGGCGAGTAACTCCAAATCAACGCAGCCGCAACAATCGAAAGACCTGCGAGCATGGCAAAGACGAGTCCACGTGTGGATGCGTCAAGACGACCTGCTGCGGCTTGCGCCTCGCCAACAAAGGCAATGCCGCTGGGTGCCGCTCTCTCGTAAAACCTAGCAAAATCCTCAATCCCAACTCGTTTTGACTGCCCAGCTCGTTGAACCATGGTATTGGCTGGAAGCTTTTTAGCGTACCAAAAAGTCAACACTTCCCGCGAGGTGAACGGCCCTTGGGGGCTTTGTTCGGAGGTCCAGAGAACGTACCGCCTGACCGTGCCCGCACCCGCTCCGACCGCAGGCGCCTTGGCAGCAAGCCCCGGACGTTGACCGGGATTATTGACGGCAGGCTTTTGTACCGCAAGAGGGGCGGCCAAAGCTTCAAAGGCCCTTGGCTTGGTAAAACTCGGAGTTTTTTTGCCGCCTGTTTCGAGAAACTGCTGCGATTGTAACGCTGGCTTGGATTGGACAATGGGTCTGGCAACATTGTTGGCCTCACCAGCAGCCATGGGCATCAGCGCTGTTTTCTCCTGAGATTCCGACTGAGTTTTTGCAGGAGCTTTCTTGCCACCAACACTGGCGAATATTTCGTCAACATCAATGAGCGGTCTTTTTTTGCTACTACCCTCCGGTGCCACCAGATCAAATGCGTCGATGCGCCCAGCGCGCAACTCCTCACGCACTTGCTCCGCAGACCAAGGGCCCAAGGCCTCATCCCCACAATGTACAAGCCATCTGGCGTTCATCGTCTCACCGGCGAAATTCACATTGATTCTGATTGGATATCGGCTGGTTACCGGCAAATATCAATGCCAGGGGCCACTGCCGCCCCCACTAACCCACAGATATTACGAATTTAATCCAAACGACTTAGAGGCTAACCAATTTCAATCACCCCTGGACAATGCACCCACGACCAGTGTAAACCCGCGTGGCGTTGACCGATTTCAGTATTTATTTCCTAGAATTGAGTGATGTAACGACAATGCTTCTTCCCCTTCACACTCTGCGCTCGCCCCACGTGGTGAAACTAGTCTCTGCTGAGGCCTGGCTACAGCCGGTCGCAGCTGATCTAGCTCCGTCAAACCCAGAGTCAGCCAACATCCAGGGCGAAATAACCCTTCGCACGACGAGTGCCGGGTTTGTTCATGCTTCAGGTTTGATTACAGCCATGGCCGTGCAAGCTTGTTCTCTCTGCGGAGAAAACGTCACGTTAGCCCTATCCGCATCAGTTAAGGCCACCTATCGTCCACCATATGAAGGCGATACACCAAAAGACATGAGCCTCATGACAGAAGATCTTGATGTCTATTTCATTGAAAGAGATGGGATAAATCTCGAGGTTCTGGTCAATGATGCTCTGCAATGTACTATTCCTTACCAGATCACATGCGAGACATCAGGACTTAGCCCTTGTGATAACGCCCACTTGCCGGCTGAGAAAAGCCCAGAGGGCGCTAGATCTGGCGAGAATTCGCCCTTCGCCATCCTGAAAACGATAAAATAGCATTTTGGTTGGCAAGATTTGCCTTGACCCAAACCTCCGAATCCACTAAATCCTTGGTTCCCGATCTGCGAGTCATCTCGCTTGTTTTTGTTACTGAAGGAGTGCTTTCGATGGCAGTGCCAAAGTTTAGAACCTCAAAGTCAAAACGCGACCTTCGTCGCGCACATCATTTCCTAACAGCTCCCGGATCTTCAGTTTGTAAAAACTGCGGCTCCGTATACCGCCCGCACTCGATCTGTGCTAGCTGCGGCAGCTACAAGGGCAAAGTCGTCATGACGCCGAAAACTAAAGCGGCTTGGCAGGGCGAAGACTTCACCAAATAGTCATTAAACGCAACAAAACACCCGATCGTCGGTAATCACCGTGATCGGGTGTTTTGTTATGTCTGGTTTTTTTGCAATGTCTATGCGGCTGGCCGCTGCATGTTCTTGATCAAGTCAGCCGACTGTTGTGGAACCACACTTGCTGAACTCGTTGCACCAGCTGCAGGCAACAGCTCTAACTTTGCTCCAACAGAATAAATGGTCGTCGGGCCTTTACCCTTCAGGTCAACAATTCGAGCCTGTGATAGTGTCACGCGTTCTTTGATTAAAGCCGCTGTCGACTCACTCACCGCAATTTCACCGTTTGCAGCGATCGACTCGATACGACTTGCAAGGTTGACGACATCACCCCAAAGATCAAAACTAATTCTTTTCTTCCCAATCACACCACCCATGACACTGCCACTTGCGATACCAACTTTAATCCCAAAATCAACCGCAAACTCACGGTTAAAGACTTTCATTACATTTTCAAGTGCCAGCGCAAACTCAATCATTCGCTGCGCATGCAGACTGTCAACCTTAGGACAGCCAGTGGCTGCCATGTATGCGTCACCAATCGTTTTAATTTTCTCAACGCCGTACTTACTGGCAAGCTCATCAAAACGGCTGAAAAGCTCATCGAGCAAAGTCACAAGAAGCGCTGGCTCCATCGCAGCTGACTTTTTTGTAAAGCCAACCAAGTCGATAAATATAACGGTCACATCCCTGTATGCATGCGCGAGGGTGGATCTTGTTGTTTTAAGCTCATCAACAATGGCATCGGGCAAAACGTTTCGCAAAATATGCTCACTCTGCTGGCGTTGGGATTCGAGATCTTTTTCGAATTTGAATTTTCGACGCGCATTAATACAATGATCAAAACAAATGAAAAGTCCTACCCCGTGTGCGGCCGCAAGCTGCCAGTTAAACTGAAAAGATTCTGCGCCTATAAGCTGCGGCACCCTGGCTTGGAGAAAATAAAATAACAAGGTCGATGAACCGGCGTTAATAACAGCCAGGAACGGCGACACCCGCTCAACCGCATACAAAAAAAACACCAAACAAATCACCCAATTCTGGGCCTGCAACATCTTCGCCTGATCGGGTAGCGTGGTGATAAAAATCCCCATTAGAGCGTAAATATAGCTCAAGGTTAAAACCGGAGAGAAGTAGTTGAGTGTTCGGCGCATCCGCCCACGCAGAACAATGGCGAAAATACCTAGCGCCAAAACACCCTGCATCGCTATGGTAAAAGTCAGCGAATCACCACCGTTATTAGTGAGACGGGAACTGAAGAACCAAACCCATAAACAGATGCTCAACGTCGGTACGCCGTATAAAAACGCCCGATCTGTCATTTCATTGGTCTTATCTTCGTATTCGATCTCTAGTTCTGGGGATAATCTGTAGTCAAGCTGTCTAAGCCATTTTCGCACCACGGAAAACCCCCACAAAGAAAAGTGTGGGGGGTTCATCGGAGAATATGGTCGTCCGATTTAACAAACATATTAGATATCAGGCTAAATTAAAGAATTTTAATGAGCGAAATTTGACACTTAACACAGAGTCACCCGCGACAATCCTGGGGCATTATTACGACCCGTGGCCGGAGGCGTAACCCAACGAGACATGGGCTAAAATATTTTCTTGTAACGATGGCAGTATGGCACCTCACCGCGGCGCTCGTAGTAGTCGCGGTGGTACTCTTCTCCTGCCCAAACTCTTTCGGCTGGACGCAGTTTCGTCGCAACCTCAAAGCCTTTGCGTTTAAGATCTTTTAGAAGCTCTTCGGCCACTTGTTTCTCTTGATCATCCCCGTAGAAAAGAACAGACAAGTACTGAGAGCCACGATCAGGTCCTTGACCGTCGGTTTGAGTGAAATCATGGGTCTCAAAAAATATCTTCGCTAGGGATTCATAATTAACTACTTTTGGGTCGTATGTTACCTGGACACACTCCACATGCCCCGTATTTCCGGAGCAAACCGCTTCGTAGGTGGGATTTTGAGTTTGACCACCACTATAGCCGACCAGTGTCTTAATCACCCCTGGAACGCGAGCCAAGAAATACTCTGTCCCCCAGAAACACCCGCTGGCGAAGACGGCCTGCCGGTATTCATGGGACTCTTTTGGAACAAACCTCACACTCACGCTGTTCACACAATGGCGTGTATCTTTGGGCGTATATTTCTCACCATGAAACACATGCCCAAGATGCCCCTTACAAGCTGTACAGATAATCTCCGTTCGTCGCCCATCTGCATCCGGAACTCTGGTGACAGCCCCAGCAATCTCCTGATCAAAACTGGGCCAACCACAACCAGAGTCAAACTTGTCATCACTTCGGTAAAGAACTGTGGCGCATTGTTTGCAGTGATAAGTACCCTCTTGCTTAAAGTGAGTGTAGAGACCAGTGTTGGGGCGCTCAGTCCCCTTATCAACCAAAACGTATTTCTCAAATGCCGTAAGTTTTTTTGGATCGTCGTGACTCATTTTTTCACCCTTTATCGAAGGCCCAACCACTCTACCCCGCAGCATATCTTAAAAGCCTTACAAGGCTCCATAATTTATTCCCACAATCTACTAAAATCTAAGGGAAATTGGCCAATCAACCTAAGCCATGGTCACCCTGCCTCTTTTGTCCCCATTATGGTAAAATCGGACCAGGCATTTCATTTCTACCTAGGGGGCTTTTCATAATGAACCGTACTTTAAACCTACTCTTTTCAGCAGCTTTAATAGCGAATGTTATTTCTTGTAAGACCACAGAGGCACCCGAGGCAAATCTCGCTGCCGCAAAAAACGAGCCAGAGGTGGGCTCTGAGGTTTTTGCCTGCTACAAAGTCAAAAAAGTGGAATCTCCATCAAGCCAGCCTTCGGTCACCACCCTTAAGACCAAAGCCACAAAAGTTTGTCTTAATAAAAATCCAATTACCTTGCTTATTACGGACGGAGAATCCAAGGAATTGCTCTCTTGGAAGTTCAAGAGCCTTGAGCCTATGCGCTGCCCAAGCTGCTACATCCTAAAAGGTGGCAACGAGTACGAGGCCAATATTACGCGCACAGCTGTGCCGACGGTTTATAACATGTCCCTTGATACCCGGGGTTTTGGTGGGAACGTCCGTTTGACTCTAGAGCAAATCATCACTAACGAAGCTGCCACAAATGAGCCGGCCTCCAAAATGAAAAAAATCACTTGCGGTGATCACTGGCGCAAAATCACAGGCATCATGCCGACCAGTTCAACTGGAGCGGTCATCAAAATCTCAGGCGATTCCCAGCAAAACGCACTGATGATTCCTGCAAAAATTGTGCGTAAAGGTGGAGAGCTTATTTTTGAAGCCACAGACCGCTCTGCGGCAACACTAAGAATCATCACAGAAGGCGGAAAATACTACGGTGTATTCCGTGACTCAAAATTAAACGACGAGTCTGATCTTGGTCAGTGCTACGCCGATGTAGCCGAAGAGCATCCTCTCAACTAAAACGGATCTCGCGATGCCTCGCCCAGAATATTTGTTGAAAATATTCTGGGCGATTTTGTTTATACTATGAATGTTGTTAAACACGTGGAACTCGCCTTCGAAGGGTCATTCAATGTATGATGATTGACGGATTTTTAGGCTCACACACTGCAAAAAGGCGCTCTAGCACATGACCTATCCTATTTCTTCAAAACTCATGCTGGCCATCATGGTCGCGATGACTTCGATTTTTCACGGGTGCAAGTCCAGAGACGCGACATCACGAGTTCAAGACGCCAACTCTGCGATACCAGAGCGCTGCGTTGCTCTGCGCGGCAACGGCACACACATTGTTGCTCAGGTCATGGGCCTTGCCAAGATTCTACCCCAATGGGGTGAAATCCATGCCTTCGCCGGTGGAAGCTCTTCCACGATCACTACATTTATTTATGAGAGCATATCCTTAAATAAGGCTGTACGAACTCTTGACGAAAAATCAAAAGCCAGTGCTCTGGCTCTGTTACTAAAATCGACGATTGGATACGCTAGCCAAGTCACCGCAGAGCCTGAATGGCAGGCCTTGCTGTCTTTCAAAACCCTGGCCGCACAACTACAGGAGAAAGGAGCATTTGATCTTAATCGAACTGACTACTCAAAGCTGGCCTCTGATATTAGCACGATATTTGGTAGTGATGAGTTTAGGGATCTGATTAATCCGGAGATTTTTCTTAAGCTGCGGCCTCTCAATGATATTGTGCAGTTCCGACTTAATGTCAGGGAAGTCCAGAAAGCTGCTCTATCGCTGGTGAACCTTGACGCGGAAGATTCAGATGTTTTTTTTAGACCGGGCGTTATGAATTTCTCCAAGTTTGTCTCCCTTATCGGAAGAGTAGCTGACTTTTATGCAGGCTATGGTAATAACCCGCGGGATATGAGTGCTTTTATAAATGAATGCTCCGCTGGTACGGACAATCTGCTTTGGAGCGAAATCAGCGCAAAACAAACCAGAAGCGGCACATGCGGCGAACGATTTGCCGCGATGATTCGAGACTGGCGTGCTCACGCAAACGAAAATTTAAAACATCGGATCGACGATATCCCTGGCCTCGCTACAAAAAGCATAATGATCACTTCGGTCGTCAAAGATCAAGAAGCCATTAATAAATTGCGGGACTACGACAAACTCTATGGTGCGTCGCAGCTGCGAAACCTACAATTTAATTTTGACCACATCCGATTTGGATACTGGGTTTCTCCCGGTCTCCCCTTACGTCTCATTGATGCATGGGCAGACTCCAGTAATGACTTGAAAGCAAAGAAAGCCATTGATCTCGGATCTAAAAGCACCTGGAGACAGATTCTCGAAAAATCACCGCAGGAACCCTCTCTGGGTAAATATGTGGCTTTTGAAAGTAATGAGCACCTTGCGGGAGCTGTTTCCCTCGGCGGATGGGCTGACCTCCACCCAGTGCAGGTATTGAAAGCCGCAGGTTGCCAGGAAGTGATTTATTTGACGAGGCGAACAGATGAGACCGTCTTTATCTCTAAAGGGCCGCCGTTTGAGGGAAGAAAACCAAGTGGTTTAGCAGAACTTCTGGGAATGAATAAAACAGGCTTTGAAAAAATTTATAGCCTGGATAATCCTGAAAGTTCATTTTCATCAGCCCTCAAGGCCGCTGATGGCGTTTGGTGCACCGACTGGAACAAGTTCTCCGCCTTCGAACAGTCAGGGATCGCACTGGACGCCTGGAATTCACCTATGTTGACGAAAAATCAGCACCTAGAAAATATCTCGAACGCGGCATGGCCAACGGATAAAATCCGTGGATGCCAATAGGGCAAAAAAAAAACTAGTCCGGTTGTTGATCATTTTTTTTCTGACTTGGGATATCGCAGTATGGGCTATCCGCACAAGCATAGAAATCTGCACTGCGACGGGGCAGATAGGGCCTAATTCGCACAAACATCTGGTAGCCAATATTTAGAAAAAATCTCACGACTCCAAAGCGAGCAATCTTCGCTAGGAACCAATAACCTGGAAGTGTGTCCCAAATAGTAATAAATGCATCGACCTCAGTAGCAAGTGTGCCATCAGTACGCTTGACGTGCATTACGCGGTGCACTGCTTTAGGATCAACTCCATGGGACGCAGGCTCAAATCCAGGCGCACAAATATCAACAAAGTTGATTAAATCCGCCCCGCGAGACTTCCGGTAATGATCAATCTCACGGGAGCAGAGCACGCAGAGCCCATCATAGTAAACCGTCACTTTTGTTCCACTCATTGATGCCCTCTGCTTTCCAGACACAATTTAATCCAGCAGCTAATTTTGCTCATTTTGATTGCGAACAGCAAGGCCAATGGCGTCTTTTGCTAACTTTGTGAGAGATCTTGGCAGCATCTTTTGAATCGATTTCTCCAAGGCCTCAGTGGCAGGCTTTTTGAGCTGCTCACGTCTAAACATGAGGCCAATATCCCGCGCCGGCATGGGTTCTTCAAACGAGATCACCTTAACATCATCGTCCTCACCGATGGCGAGGTGCGGGATGAGCGTGTAGCCAATCCCCTGCCTCACGAGCTGCTTGAGTGTCTCAACAGATCCACTCTCAAACCGCACATTTGCCAAGGCCGGCTTTCGCCCCTTGATCTGGCAGGCCTGCAGGACTTGCCCCCTCAGACAATGCCCCTCTTCAAGTAGCCACAAGTCTTTACCGTCGATGTCATCACTCTTAACTTTTTTTCGCTGTGCCAGCTGGTGAGATTTATTGGCGTAAAGATAAAAAGGTTCTCGGTATAAAAATCTTGTGGAAAAATTTATACCTTCAACTGGAATCGCCAGGATTCCCACATCAATGGTTTCTCTGGCTAAACCTTCAGTGATTTGTGCCGTCGTCATCTCCCGAACGTCAATCTTAAGCTTTTGATGGGCCCTTGAAAAGTCCTCCAAAAAAAGTGGCACTAGATAAGGAGCGACCGTCGGTATGACACCAACGATTAATTCACCTGCTACCTCATGGGCAGCTCCCGAGGCGATCGCCGCAATTTTGCGAAACTCCGCCACAACAATTCTGGCTTGGGACAAGATGGCGAGTCCCTCGCTTGTGGGAACGATGGGCTGAGCGGAGCGATCAAACAGAATCACTCCGATTTCATCTTCTAGTTTCGCCAGCTGAGCCGACAAGGTGGGCTGGGTTACATGGCAAGCCTTGGCTGCCCGCGCGAAGTGCCGGTGAGTATCGACTGCAATGGCATATTCCAGCTGACTTATAGAGGTCATTTTCTTTGTCCTTACGGGGACTTATTCTTTATATAGAATTCTTCTATCTACTTATATTTTTAATCAATTTTATAAATGTTGCAAGTCGGGCGATAGGTAACTCAAAGCGGCAGGAGGAAAGGTCGTGGTGACCCCATCCAAGCGCCAAGCGAACAATACGAAAGGAATCACATATGTTAGGCGTAGGCAAAAAATTCCCCTCTTTTAGTATGAAGGCAGTCGTCAGTAACGATCCGAAAACCGGCATCATCGACTACTCGAGCGAAAGTCTCAAAGGCAAGTGGTCCGTAATCTTCTTCTATCCAAAAGATTTTACCTTCGTGTGCCCAACCGAGATCAAGGCCTTTGGTGACCTCAATAAAGAATTCAACAGCCGCGAGGCCCAGGTCCTTACGGCGAGTACCGACAACGAGTTTGTCCACTTGGCGTGGCGCAGTCAGAAAGAAGAATTGAAAACTTTACCGTTTCCAATGCTATCCGACATCAAGCGCGAGTTATCCATGAGCTTGGGAATTCTTGATGAGGCTGAAGGTGTAGCACAGAGGGCTACCTATATTGTTGACCCGACGGGCATCATTCGTCACGTCTCGGTCAACGATTTATCGGTAGGTAGAAACCCCAAAGAAATACTTCGCGTCCTGGACGCACTGCAGACCGATGAACTCTGCCCCTGTAACTGGCAACCAGGCGAAAAAACTTTAGGCTAAACATTAATCGACACAAAGAAAGGACTGAAAATTATGAGCCTCGAACAATTTAGGGATAGTCTTGGCGATTTTGCACGAGACACTAAAATCAACTTAGGCAGCGTGTTGACAGAAGAAGGCGCACCTGGACTCACCTTAAATCAAGTTCGCGGTACCGCCCTAGCCTGTGCTTACGCCACTGGATCTGTAGCTCTAAGGCAGGCTTTGGAAGTAGAATTCAAGGAAAGCCTAACTATTGAGGAGGTCGCAGCTGCCAAGGCTGCGGCCTCTATTATGGCCATGAATAACGTCTACTATAGATTCATTCACATGCTTGAGGATGAAGAGGTAGGAAAACTCCCGGCGAAACTTCGCATGCAAGTGATTGGAAAACCCGGCATCGACAAGACAACCTTTGAAATCTACTGTCTGGCCGTATCCGCTATTGCGGGCTGTCAGAACTGCGTAAAATCCCACGCCCATGAATTGCGGAAAGCCGGACTTCCCGCTGAAGCGGTTCAATCAGCTGCAAGGATTGCCGCGGTCATCAACGCAGCCGCGTCATCAGCTAAAATGGGGACACCCACCTGATTGACTATTGAATATACAAGGGCAAATTGAATCTGATTGGCAATTTATCTAGCTAATCTTATGGGCCTTCTTAATCCGCTCAATCTCACCGGGAAACCCACGAGCCTTCACCTTCGTGCCATGCTCGTCGTGGGTTTCCTCGAGAACACGCATCACCGAGTGAATCTCTGCCACAGCGGCTGATTTGGCATAGGGAATGTCAAAAGACACATCAGCCATCTTCTTTTCAAAGTGATTGACACAGATATCCCGAAGTCGTCTCACACTGGCCGGATTAATCGTACTTAAGAATACCGCCTCAGGGAATTCGCGCTTCAGCGCAACTTTCTCTAGTTCTGAAAGCCGATCTTCCTTATTTAAAATCAAAAGATTATCGACCGACGTAGCGCCGATTTCGCTGAGTACCGTCTTAGTCGTCTCGAGCTGGGAGCGAAAGCTTGGATCCGATGCATCGACTACATACAGCAGCAAAGACGCATCAAGCGCCTCGTCGAGTGTGGACCTAAAGCTAGCAACCAGGTCATGAGGCAGTTTTTTGATAAAACCAACGGTGTCTGAAACCAAAATTCGCGGTTTCGTCTCGGGGTATATGGTGCGAACGGTCGTATCAAGTGTGGCAAAGAGCTTGTCGGCTACCAATACTTCACTACCGGTCAACGCGCGCATCAAAGAGCTTTTCCCAGCATTTGTATAACCCACAAGCGCAAGCTTCATGTGCTCACTGCGTCTTTCGCGGCGCAGGGCTTCTTCCTTGTGAATTCTTTCAATCTCTCCGCGAAGCTCGGCAATTCGGTCGCGAATCCGGCGTCTATCAAGTTCGTGCTGAGTCTCGCCCGCTCCTTTGGCACCGATGCCGCCACCTTGGCGATCACCGCCACCTGTGGCGCGTATCCTCGGCGTTAGGTAAGTCAGTCGTGCGATTTCAACCTGAGCCTTGGCAGCGGGCGTCTTGGCGTGCCTGTGAAAAATCTCCACGATGACACCCGTTCTATCCATGACTTCGGCGCCAAATGCCTCTTCCAAATTCTTGGACTGGGTCGGCGTCAGCTCATTATCAAAGACGACGTATTCTGCTTTGTCGCTTGCACTTTCTGGCCCAGCCGCCCCATCGTCATCACTGTCGTATTGATCTGGTAGCGACCCATCATCGTCCAAGTCTATTTCCGTCTCTTCGTTAACTCCGATGTGACTTGTATGCTTGGTAAACCCTGGGATAACCCCGGATCCACCAGTCCAAAGAGCAATATCTTTAAGCTTTCCCTCACCAACTACACTTGATGCGGCAAGGGACTTTCGCTTTTGCGACACCGTAGCGACTACATTAAGTCCAAGGGTCTTCACGAGGCGCGCCAGCTCATCAATCGATGAACGATGCTCCAGATCAGTGACGCCCGGTAGCTGCACTGCGACCAAGATGGCATTGGGTTTCTTATTTGATGATCCCGACTTTGATTTTAACATCTGAGAAATAAACCTATGAATCAGTAGTTTCTTCGACCCTGTGGCCGTCCACCACGCTGTCCACCCCGCCCACCGTGACGGCTCGGACGTGGTCCACGCTGCTGCTTCGGTGGCACAGGCGCATCGGCGCCCGCAGTATACGGATGATCGGTCACAACGGGAACTTTTTTTCGCGTTACTTTTTCTACATCGATCAGATACTTCTGCTCTTCTCGGTCACAGAATGAGAGTGCGACACCGCGAGCCTCAGCCCGTCCCGTTCGACCTATTCGGTGAACGTAGGTTTCTGGCTCGTTTGGCATCTCAAAGTTGATGACATGGGATATGGCGTCAATATCGATACCGCGAGCGGCAATGTCGCTAGCTACGAGAACCCTGACTTGTCCGCTCCTAAAACCCTCAAGTGCACGCTGACGCGCTCCTTGTGACTTATTGCCGTGAATGGCTGCGGCTTTAATTCCGGAGTCCATCAGAAATTTTTCCAGTTTATTGGCATTATGCTTGGTGCGCGTAAACACTAGAGCCCTAGTCACATTTTCTTTTTCTAAGATATGAAGCAAAAGATCTCGCTTGTCGGCGCGACCGACAAAATACGCTCGCTGTTCCACCTGTTCACTAGTGGATGACACAGGTGCGACTTCAACTTTTACAGGATCTCGAAGTATGGAATCGATCAATCCTTTGACTTCTTTTGGAATCGTAGCCGAGAAGAGCAGATTTTGGCGTTTCTGCGGTAAGGTCTTAAGAATTCTCTTGATGTCATGAATAAATCCCATATCAAGCATGCGATCAGCCTCGTCTAAAACAAGCACTGACAAACTACGAAAGTTGACAGCTCCGCGGTCCATAAGGTCAATCAATCGACCAGGCGTGGCAACCAGTATATCCACGCCACGCTTGAGATTACTGATCTGAGGCTCAAGACCTACACCTCCGAATACAACTGCCGACTTCAGCGGAAGATTTCGGCCGTATGATTTAAAGCTGTCGCCTATCTGTAAAGCAAGCTCGCGTGTTGGGGCAAGGACCAGCACGCGCGGATCACGCGATCGAGCCTGCTCCGCAGAAAGACGCTGCAAAATCGGCAAGGCGAAAGCTGCAGTCTTGCCGGTGCCAGTTTGAGCACAGCCTAAAAGATCTCGCCCTGCAAGCACCGGTGGGATGGCCTGCTGCTGTATGGGGCTTGGTGATTCATAGCCTTCGGCTTCAATAGCCCGCAGGATTGGGTCAATCAGTTTAAGTTGTTCAAATGAAATCCCTGCTGTTTTTGCTATTGTCTGTGGCTTGCTTACAGCTTTACTTGGGGGAGTTACTTTTTCAATTTTTGGTTCGCTATGACTGGTTTTTGTGAATTTCTGAATGAATTTAAGTACCACTTGGTTCCTTTTTGGTTTTTTGTCCGCAATGTTGTAGCTTAATAAGCATGATGCCGGAGACTACTTCTGGCAGGAAGATCGCTGGACTAGACGCGTGGGTCTAACAGAAAATTAGATGTTTTCACAGTGTTATAATGTAAGTCCCCGCCGGGACAGAGGGTTTTAATGCGCATTTGGATTGATAACGACTTCCGCCATTGCGGGCGCCCCATCAGTTAATAAAGTATTTCAAGGTCTTTAAATTGAGATTAACATTCTTTCAAACTATAACTAAATTGCGCATCGTCACACGTCCTAGGTTCTGAGCTATTTTATGGAGAATTTTAAGTGATCAGGAATAAGTTTCTAATTGTTCGGATGCTTTTAATAAGCGGTTTATTCTTGGAATCGGTTTATTGTCAAGCTAGTCCCTTAAAAGATGTGTTTTTGCCCATGAGCACAATTCTTACACCTATCCATGCCAAAATAAAATGTACCGATTACAAAAAAATTAAGAAATCAGTGGAAATGCAGGCTGAAGACATGCCTTTCGTATTTTATGAGCCCAAAACGCCAGGCAAGACACCATCATTTGTTGTTTTTGATCGAAAGACGAATGTTTTTTCCGTTTGTGAGGAAGGTAGGATAATACACGGAAAGTTTGGGCAAAAAGTTAACAGCGATGATTTGGTGGACATTTCAAATGCCACTATGAAGGATTTGAACAATAACGGCAGGACTGATCTCTTGGTTGGTCATCTGCAGTGCGCCGAGGGACCCTGCCTTGGATTCTGGTATTTAATGGAAGTAGGACCGAATAATCTTCGCAGCGACTGGCGTATCTCTGCGACTTCAATTGACGTGATTTCCAGTAAAAATCAAAGTTTTTTAAAAATCAACGACACATGCTTCACCTATGAGTTTGGGACCGCCTTCGATTGGTTTTATATTGCGGAGTTCAAAAAAAATGGTCAGCTATCTCTCATAAATCCTGGAGAGATCGGACAGCGATTCCCAAACCAAGTCAAAGACTATACTAATGAAGCGACCTTGAAAGCCTTAGAATCAAAAAACGAGCCAGGCAGTAGTCTTAATAGAGCGTATGCAGAAATTTCACGACTGATTGGTCGCGCATATGAAGGAGATGACTCCAAAAAATTACTGAAAGAATTGGATATTATTACTAAATCATTCGCAAAATCTGGCGGACTTCCCATCCACTGTGACATTAAAAGCGTAATTGAAAATCTCGCGGCAAAAACCGCAGAAAGTCTGAGAAAGTAAGTCCCCGCCGGGACAGAGGGTTTTAATGCGCATTTGGATTGATAATGACGGCTGCCCGGCGATTGTCAGGGAGCTAGTCTTCGCAGCGGCCCAGCGGCGCTCCATACCTGTGGTCGTCGTTGGTAACTCCCAGCCAAGAATCCCTCAAGGCGAGTTGTTTTCCGCCGTGCGCGTGCACGGTGGCTTTGACGCTGCCGATGATCATGTCGCTCATGAAGTGGCCGCGGGTGATCTAGTCATCACATCTGACGTGCCCCTCGCCGCAAGAATTGTTGCTAAAGGTGCCACCGGGCTAAACCCTCAAGGCACCGTTTATGATCCAAGATCCATAGGTGATCTATTAGCAACCCGCAATTTGATGCAAGAACTGCGCAGCGGCAACATGACCGGTATGCCCTCTGGCGGCGGACCTCCTCCATTTGACGCGCGGGCCAAGAAAAAGTTTGCCGATGCCTTGGACCGGATCGTTGCTAAGATGATTTAAACCCAAGAGGCGCCCCCTACCTTTGGCGGTGTTAAAAACCTGACAGTCCTTGACGAATCAAATGTCAATCTATATAGACGGTTACCCGT
>JBIJBX010000222.1:0-4397 GCA_044344995.1 Oligoflexales bacterium
TTCAGAAAAGAAACGACACCAAATCTAACTGGTAGGGACGGTGCCATTTTTATTTTAACGGAGGATTGATCTTCATGATTTTGCGACGCCATTAGATTATCCTCACGAGACATTCCAACCGGGCCTCAGTCTATATAAAATTCGACAAATGTCTGTCATTTACAGTTAGAACCTTATTTTTTTTCACCCCACAATATGCGCAATATTTCGACCTATAGTTCTTTTTTATGATATTCTAGGAAGCTAATTATATTCGAAATTTCATCGGCTTAATTGTCGTGAGGACCGGGAGAGAGCAGGCATGATGTGGGACATCAAGTTGGAATACGTAGCGACATTTTGCTTCCTGGCAGCCGTGATCCATACTTTTTTTACGAGCTGGTTTGCCAGCCTGGCCCGGAGGTTCAAAAACGGGTCTTTAATGGAAAATCTGCTGCACTACCTTGCGGAAGTGGAAGTTGTTTTTGGACTGTGGTCTATTCCATTCCTTGTTTTTATGGTTCTAACCCGGAATTTGGATGCGGCGGTGAATTATCTTGAAACCGTAAACTTCACCGAGCCAGTTTTTGTCTTTGTTATCATGACCATGGCAGCAACGAAGCCGGTTATGTATTTCTGTGAGAATGCTGTGGTGGCTCTTGCAACAATAGCACCTCGCAACATACAGAGTTCTGCTTATTTTATTTTGTCATTAATCATCGCTCCCATACTCGGATCATTTATCACAGAGCCTGCGGCTATGGTCGTTGCCGCGCTTCTGCTGCGTCCCATCGTATTCACTCGTCAGTCGAGCTCTTTTTTACGCTATACCGCACTTGCCGTCTTACTTGTAAACGTCAGTATCGGTGGAACTTTGACGCATTTTGCCGCGCCACCGGTGATTATGGTGGCACAAAAATGGAATTGGGATCTTTGGTTTATGCTTGAAAATTTTGGTTGGAAAAGTGCTATAGCGGTAACCATAAATACACTCCTTTTATTTTTGACTAATATGAAGGAAATACGCGGTAAATCACTTCCAGGTCGAACAACCTCTGGCTCCATGCCCCCATGGATGTTTATGAGTCATGTTTTATTTATCGGCTTGGTCGTTAAATATCACGGCAGTATGGCCTTCTTTGTGCCTCTGTTTTTACTTTTTCTGGGCTGGACGGATGTCACCCGGGAGTATCAAGAGCCGTTGAAGTTACGCGAGGGCTTGTTGGTTGGGTGTTTCCTGGGAGGTCTTGTGACCCTTGGCCAACTACAAAGGTGGTGGATCGAGCCGATTGTAAGCTCATTGGGGCCGCTGCATCTCTATCTTGGCGCTACCGGATTGACAGCGATCACAGATAATGCCGCGCTCACATATCTCGGCACCCTCGTACCAAACCTGGATGATGTATCTCGCTATGTTTTAGTGGCTGGTGCTGTGGCGGGTGGAGGGTTAACCGTCATCGCCAATGCGCCAAATCCGATTGCGGTCGGACTGCTTAAGGACGCTTTTAATGAAAAAACCATCAATCCTTTCCGCCTTCTCCTAGCTGCGATTATTCCAACGGTTGTAGCTTGCGCCGGGTATTGGTACCTTTAATTTTCTCAACGTTTTGGCAAGGTGGATAGAACGCAATGGAATTAAATCTAAAAGGAAAAAAGGTAATTGTTTGCGCAGCAAGCAAAGGTCTGGGCTTCGCAATTGCACGTCGACTTCACCTCGAGGGCTGTGAGATTTTAATGTGCTCCCGAAACGCTGAAGATCTCAAATCGGCAGTGGATGAAATTGTGCGGGAAAATAATACCGCCAAACCACCAAAACATCTCAGCGTTGATCTCTCCCAGCCTGAAAATATTGTACCGTTCGCAAATAAGGCTTCAGAACTTCTTGGCGGAGTGGATATCCTTATCAATAACGTTGGTGGACCATCACCATCATCGGCCCAAGCCACATCACCCGAGCAGTGGCAAACGGGATTTAATCAAATTTTTATGAGCGCAGTTCTGTTGACCCAGACGCTAACACCCGCCATGAAAAAAAATAATTTTGGGCGAGTTATTACACTGACGTCCCTATCGGTATTTGAACCCATTGAACACCTTGTCGTCTCGACCGCCATGAGAACGGCCGTAACGGCCTTCATGAAGACTCTTAGCAAGGAATTGGCGCCCTTTGGCATCACCGCCAACACAGTTTTACCCGGCGTAATTCAGACTGACCGCATCGTGAATCTCAGAAAAGCTAAAGCCGAGCGTGAAGGCTCGACTTTAGAATCAGAGCTGGAAAAAACAAAACGTTCGATTCCGATGGGACGAATGGGAACCCCCGAAGAACTTGCTGACCTTGTGGCGTTTCTCGCCAGTGAGCGCGCGAGTTATATTACAGGCGTTAATATTCCAGTCGACGGTGGCCTGCGGCATTCTTGGACTTAATTTTGTATTAAAGTTTAGACCCCGAGAAGCACAGCCGCTCCAGTGCCGTAGATTGGGGCATAGGCTTTTGTCACAAGCCTTCGTCCTGGCTCACAAGCACCTGCACCCTTTAAAATCGCCAGAGCTTTCAGTCCCATATCGACTTTTGCTTCACCGCAATAGTCAGCTCTAAATGTCTCAATATCGTTCCAACGGCCCTCACCCATCGCCGACAGGAACTTTCGATTCCACTGGTTATCACGTTCTTCCCGTATAGCATCCTGTTGATAATCGATTTTATGGGTGAAGTAGCGCCCTGACAGACCAGAAACAACAACGATCGCCGTCAGGCCGTCTAATCGAGTCGCAGCTTGAGCCATTAATTGTCCTATTTTGATTGTCTCTTGGTAATCAGAGTAAACACAGCAACTGTACATTCCAGTCCCTACACCGGAGCTATTAAGTAAATTGTTGGCAACGATGGTTCCCGTATCTACAGGAAAACCCTCATAGTCAACGGGCCGGACTTGTAAACCCTCTGCTCGAGACAATGAAATTAAGTTTTCGGCCAATGCCGGATCCAGCTTAAAATCAAATTCAAGGGACGCCATCTCATACCAATTCTCATCCACATGCAGACCACTCACTCTGGGGCGCGCTTGGACAGATTGCCCAAGGACCGAGAGCCACTGGGTCGAGTAATAAAGAATACGCTTAACACCTTTACGCGCAAACTCTGCGCCCACGTCTTGGCAGGCTGTGGCAAGTTCTGCATACGATTTATTAAGATCTGGCCGTAATAAGTGTGGCAATCCAGGCACCCAAGCGTAAACAAGATTATTGTTCATGGTGCAGACCTCTGTTCAAGATCCCACTCCATAATCGCGTTGCCTGTACCAATCACAGAGCCGTAAGCATGAAATTTAGCCTCAATCTTTGGCATCCCCATGGCCGATAGCATCCAAGTCAGCCCACCAGCTTTCAATTCGGCAAATGTCTCCCGCATATATTGAGGCAACACCTTGAAATAGTCATCCAAGTTGCCGCGCTTCAGCATCTCGATAATTTTCATGTCCCACTCATACTGTGGTTGCGAAAAGATATGCTCTTTTGACATGTCCTCAGGCAGGTCAGGATTGGGCTCTTTGGAAAAATGCAGATGGGACAATGTGTTACTAGCCGCCAGCACTGCTCTTCGGCCAGTCTTTTCAACCGCATGTCGCGTCGCTTCACCAAGCTTGAGCATCTCTTCTTGAGCCACGTCATCATCGTAAAAGTAGGGACTATTGTTTGCCGATATGCCGATCACGGGTATATCCCAGTTTGGATTCATCATATGCAAGGTCACAATCGTGCCGTAGTCCACTCGAAACAAAGGGTTTTCCATTTTTTGCATGGTAAGACCCAAGGCTTGGCCTTCATCATAAATGGCACGAGCCAGATCACAGTCCACACTCATTTCGAAATGATATCTAAATAAGTGTGGGAAAATTGGATCAACGGAAAGGCCCTTGAGCTTCGGAACGCAAAGCACATGATGTCCGACGACAGTTTGCCAGTGGGGCGAATGAACAATGATTACGTCTGGTTTTTTATCAATAAGACTTTGCCGGCATGCCTGATAGCCATGCCTTAAGGTCTCCCAACCTCCGCGTGATTTAGGTTCATTTTGGCGAGGATTTTCAGCGTAGACGAGATGCGGTGGATGCGGCGCAAGCCAGCCGCTGATTATTTTTCCAGGTGGTTTTTGAGCAATCATCGAAATTAAAACTCCCGCCGAGTCAGCATTCAGTTACAGGGCGGAAGTATAAGCGGCCGGAAGTCTGATAGTAAAGTCTATATATTAACTGGAATGCTCTAAACTATGGGCAAACCGATGGTTTCGTGAGCTTAGATGGGTCCACACCGTTACTGATACTGGTATATCCGGCACATAGATCGTCCGCTTGCTCTTGCGAACAGCCGGCACCTACGGATGGGCAAGCGGAATTAATCTTTTGCGCCATTTGATT
>JBIJBX010000157.1:0-5947 GCA_044344995.1 Oligoflexales bacterium
GAAGTTTTTGGCGTCTTGGCAATCTGTATTGCTGTAGGCGTTGCCTTCTTTGAGATTGCGTCTGGCCGAATTTCGGGCGCGGTAGCCATGTCGTTCTTTGCTAGCCTGGCTATTTTTGCTCAGTCAGCGACGAAACTAGGTCGATACTTCAATAGCAATCGCGAAGGGCTGGCTGCTGCAGACCGTATATTCCGCGTAATTGATCAGTTTGATGGTGCCAAACTAGAATCTGTTCGTTCGCCAGATATTTTTAAAAAAGCGGATCAAAACGCATTGGTTTTGAGTCATCTATGCGTGAACTATGGCGAAAAAATCGCCGTAGAGCTCGTTAGTCATAGGTTTGTGGCAGGAAAGATTTATTGCATTGTAGGCGCTTCGGGGGCCGGTAAAAGTAGCTTATTCTCGGCGATGTTGGGATTGAGAGAAATAACCTCTGGCTCACTTACATACGAGCTGGACGATAAAATGAGGCTAAGTCAACGGTTACTCATTTCATATATGCCACAGCAGGTCCCGACATTTCCCGGAACGATTGCCCAGAATGTGGCTTATCCAGAGCAGTCCATAGATCTTGTGCGCGTTGAGACAGCGCTCGCGGCGGTTGGGTGGACGATGGATCAGCGACGATTAAATCAGGGACTTGAAACAAGAGTTGGCGCAGGCGAGCTGCAGTTATCGGGTGGTGAGGCGCAGCGTTTACAGCTAGCCCGTTTGATTTATCATAAGTCGCCATTTATTCTAATCGACGAGGGAACGAGTGCTTTGGATCCTGAGCTCGAAAAACAAGTTTTAGTGCAGGCTCGCGAGTTGGCGAAATCTGGATCAGTTGTGATTATGATTGCTCATCGGCCAGCTGCCACTGATTTTGCAGATGAATTAATTGTGATGGATCAAGGTCGTTTTTCAAAAGTTGGTCCTCGTTCGGAAGTCGCAGACAGCGCGGACTTTAGGCGGGTTTTCGGATGAACTATGAGGGGCAAGAAGCAGTATGCTAAAAGCAATTGCAGATATTGACCCGCCAAAAAACGGGACGCTCTATGCTCTGGGTGATGTTCACGGCTGCTTTGACGCCCTGATCGCCTTGGAAGAAAAAATCAAAAAGAGCGTAAAACGAAGCGGACGAACCTGTTATAAGATAATTTCCGTTGGCGATTTATGCGATCGAGGTCCAGACACAAAAAAGGTGATCGAACATTTTGTTGCCGGAAAACTCGCAGGCACCCATGAGCTGCTATTGGGTAATCACGAAATGTTCTTTATTCTGGCCTTTGTTGGCCTTCGACCAGACCTCCTTGACCGTGCTGGAATTCAACTAGCCTGGTATCACCAGTCGCTCATTCGGATGTACAAAGCTGTTACCAAGCATGTGGAGAGTTGGCGCAGTAATGGTGGTGATAGTGTTTTTCAAAGTTATGATGCTGATATTGGTGATCCAGGGACTTGGGATCAGGTGCCGTTGTCCCATTTAAGATTGCTATTTGGCGCGCCCCTCGTTGCGATAACGCCCACCGCCATCATAAGTCACGCTGTGTTACATGCTGGCGACTTAGACGCCCTGCGTAGTTGTGAACATAAGTCCACAGATGAAAACGATAAGCTCCTTTTGGAGGCAGTGCATCGTTGCCTTTGGGAGAGACACTTTCCCACGCAAAGAGTTGACGTTAGTCGGCGGCAGATTTCAGGTCACACGCCCGTCCAGGTTGTTCGGCGGGAACCTCCATTGGGGGTGATTCAGATCGATACTGGCGCTGTTTACGGGAGAACGCTGACGGCCATCAATCTCAGGAATTTTAGAACAATCGGCGCGCCGTCAAATTTTCAGTACCGGCGCATACAGCGCGAACTCTATGAATAAAAAGAGCGGATAAAGTTTCCTTTATCCGCTCTTTTTGGTTTTGACAGAGATTCGCTCGTTTGGTTACTTCAACAATTCTTTGAAGCGCTGCGTCATGAGCGGTACAACTTGGAATAAATCGGCGACGATTCCATAAGATGCTACACCAAATATGGGAGCGTCTTTATCCGTATTAACAGCCACGATAACTTTTGAGGTTCTCATACCGGCCATGTGTTGAATAGATCCGGATATGCCGCAGGCAATGTAAAGATTCGGATTCACCGTTTTGCCTGTTTGACCAACTTGCATATCGTGACTAGCGTACCCTGAGTCCACGGCAGCACGCGAAGCACCAACTGTTGCCCCAATCACATCAGCGCATTCCGCAAGGACTTTGAAATTATCCGCATTTCCCATGGCGCGACCGCCAGAAATAATCAGAGATGCCTCGGTAAGATCAGGTTTGGCACTCTTGCCTTTGCGGATCTCGATAGTTTTGATCTTCCCATCAGAGGCGGCAGCCGTGACTGGAGTGGCAGTAGCAGCACCACTACCGATTTTTTGCGCTGGAAAGACATTCTGGCGAATTGTGGCAAATGAAATTTTGGCACCGTCTGTCGCGACTTCAGCCAAACATTTACCCGCGTACATTGGTTTTATCCCAGTTACGCCACTACCGTGCGCTTCGATTGAAACTAAGTCGGTTAAAATAGCCCCATCGAGTCGGGCTGCCAATCTCGGGAATACATCTCGTCCCATGGGGGAAGCAACACCAAGCACTAGCTCTGGGGAGAAAGCCTTAATAGCCGCTTCGATCCCGTTAGCGTAGTTTTGAATGTTGTAGAGTGAATTGGCTGGAGCGTCGGCGACGAATATCGTGTCGGCTCCCCATCCTGAAAGTTGACTTGCCAAGGCTGTGACTCCGTTGCCGATTAAAATCGCGGCAACGTTGGCAGGACTTCCACCAAGCTTCGCGGCAGCCGTCAAGGCTTCGTTGGCAGAGGACTTGATTTTACCATCGCGTTGTTCAACAAATACTAAAACCTTCATAACGCTTCCTCCAGTTGCCTATATAACCTTCGCTTCATCGCGAAGAAGTTTGACGACTTTTTCCACCATGGCCTCAACCGGTTCGCCTGCAAAGACCTGCCCCTTCGGTTTTTCGGGCGGGTATTTAAAGCTTTTAGTGATGGCTCGTGGTTTGAGCCCAGTTGCGTCGACGCCAATATCACTGGGCGCTTTGACGTCGAAAGGCTTTTTCTTGGCTTTCATGATTCCTGGAAGCGATGCATAGCGCGGCGTATTGAGGGATTTGTGAGCGCCAAATAAGGCAGGAAGAGAGACATCATAAACCTCGACTTGCCCACCCTCGACCTCGCGTTCGACGCGCGCTGTCGTTCCATTCAATTCAAACTTGGTGACGACATTGACGTGTGGCCAGCCCAAAAGCTCCGCCGTCATTGTGCCGACATGCATGTTGTCATCATCAATGGCTTGCTTGCCGCAGAAAACAATGTCGGCTTTTTCAGCTTTAATCGCCGCCGCCAAAACCTTTGCTACGCCGAGCGAGTCAGTATTTTCTACGCCAGAATTTGATACGAGTAGCCCGCGATCAGCTCCCATGGCCAGCCCTTTGATAATCAACTCCTTGGCTGATTCTCCACCAAAACTTGCAATGACAACTTCGCCGGAGCCGATTTTCTCTTTTAGTTTAAGAGCCTCTTCAATCGCAAACTCATCGTAGGGGTTGATGATATATTTTACATCACCCTGCTCGACAGTTTTGCCGTCAGACGATAAGCGGATTTTTGTTTCCGTATCAGGAGTTTGCTTGATCAAAACTAAAACCTTCATAGGTCCCCCCTTTTTTTTAGGTGCCTTGTTTAGCCGGAAATCACATTCCGGTTTAAGTATGGTTGGAGAGAGTAACAAGAGCCTACCGCAGGTGCAAGTAGTAACAGCCCTCAAAGTGTCACGATCTTAAAGGGTTAGCCTTGTGAACGAACGTCTCGGCTTGCCTGTTTTTTAGTCGAGCTGGACTTGGGTACAAAGGTCGTCATAGGCACTGCAACTTCGGCTCCGATCTTTAGTCGGGATGCCCGGATGCTAGGGTTAAGAGCTAATATGCGCCTAGAGTCGACTCTATACCGGGCTGCGATAGCTGCGATGGTGTCGCCTCGACGAATCCTGTGCACGAGGACGTCTTTGACCTCAATGGCCTCAAGGGTTGGCTCTATGTATCGCCACTTGTCAGCGGCATTAACGGAAAGGCGCAGTGGGTAACCGTCCCGACCCTGCCGGACCGGGGGGGTTATCGAGTTGATCAGCTCTGGGTTCCAATGGCGCAATAGTTTTTCGGGAATATTTAGCTTTGTTGAGATTTCTATAAGTTGGGATGGTGACTTAACTAAAACCGATGTCGTTGGAAGGGTGTCCAGCGGGTCCGCTGTAACGGCAAAGCCGTGTCCTGCGGGGTTAGATGCGAGCTGCAGGGCTGCCAACACTTTTGGCACATAGTTTTTGGTTTCCACCGGTAGGTATGCGGAATCGGCCAGTTTCCAGAAATCATTGCTGTGGGTCATCCGGATGGCTTTGCGTACGCGTCCAGGGCCAGCATTGTAGGCGGCCATTGCGAGATACCAATCCCCAAAATCCTCGTACAGATCCCGCAGGTGACGGGCTGCGGCTAATGTTGATTTTGCCGGATCCCTGCGCTCATCGATAAATAGGTTCATTTGTAAGCCATATAATCTTGCCGTGCCTGGCATGAACTGCCATGGACCTGTGGCTTTAGCGTGACTGTAGGCTTGATTTGAAAATCCGCTTTCAACCATGCTTAGAAAAATAAACTCTGGCGGCAGACCCTCTGCTTTCAAGATCGGTACGACCACGTCACGTACAGACTCGCCCCGCACCAGCCACTTTAAAAATGAATTACGTCCGGAATTTTTGAAGTAACGTATCCAATGTTCGACCCGTGGGTTGGTTACCACTGGAATAGCGCCAAAGTATGGAACTGTTTCGCCGACCATGCGCGTGCGAGCGAAAAACAAAGCTTCAACGTCCCTTTGGTCGTAAGGGGAGCGTGTTGGGTAGCGTCGACGGCGAGTATGACGCGCAAATTTGAATGCTTTTTCGGGAGTTTTTGCCTTTGGATTCTCCCTCAGATACTTATTCTTCAAATATTGGGCGTAAATGTTATCTTTGCAAAACTCCGCATCGTCGATTTCCGAGATCAGATCTTCCTCTGGCTCGTTTTCGTCAGTGTCCGAAATCTCGTTCATCGGCTCGCCTGAGGTTCCGTCAAAATCATTTGAAAAGCTTTGCTGACTCATCGCGGACTTGGTTTTTCCCGAAGCGTCATTTTGAGAGATTTGAACGGAAGTCATTCCACGTGAGCGTGAAGTCGCACAGCCTGATGCCGCGTATACTGTTAAGAATACGTAAACAAAAATTTTTGAGACAAACTTCACCGACACAGGTTTGTGTTCTCCTGGGTGACTGGCGCGCATAAAATTTAATCAGCTCATAGTCTTATGATAGCGTCTTGAGCGGGATATTGATAGGTGAAATCCTTGCTTAGGCATTGCACGCGTGTGCAGGCTAGAGAGCTAGATGCCTGAAATTTTGGAGATCTTTGTTCAATGTGAGGCGAAGGTCAAAATGTAGTGAAATGAACCTGTGACCACGAGACGATCCTTACCCCAAGTTTTGGGTAATGGAGCAAAAGGGGAGGCCAACTTAATTGTTTTCACCATGTTCTCGTCCAAACTTGTGTACCCAGATGATTGAACGACGCGTACACGACTGACTCTTCCGTCACTTTCAATAACCATCTCAAGTTGTACGGCACCCTGCAGCCCTCGTCGAACTGCTTCGGATGGGTAGATCCAAACCATTTCAATTTGTTTACGAAGCCCCGTGAAATAAGAAATATATTTAAAACTAGATGTGTTCATGTCCACTCGGTCGCCCTCGGCGATATTCTTATCCAGAGGTTCGATGAAGCCTCCACTTTTGGGCGCGAAGACATCTTCAGTCTTTTGTGGAAGCAGTTTTTCGTAAGCGGTCTCAGTTTTTTTTGAGTTTTTACGTACCGGTAGTTGACCC
>JBIJBX010000089.1:0-9052 GCA_044344995.1 Oligoflexales bacterium
CGGCGCCGCAATGACGCGTGGAACGATGGCGTGTTCGGCCGTTTTTCCAACGTGCTTCGTTGAAAGTTGTGGGAGTAGTTTGGGTGGTTTTGCTGATTCAGACGCAGGATCCTGCGCTTTAGTTTCAGCAATTTTTCGCTCAGAAAGCCGGGTTTCTTTTGCGGTAAAGTGGTCTTGGGCGCCGAGACTGGTCGGTGATTTTGGCGGCGCGGTTTCGGTTTGTTTGCTTTCAATGATCCGTTTTGCCTTGGCTATTTCCTTTTTCGTGGCATCCAGAATGCGCGACTCCTCGTTGGTGATCGATCGAATTTTCACACGATCATGATCCAAGGGTGTGACTGGATCGTGAGCCAGTCGCGCACCGAACCAGCTAGCCATGTGCAAAAGTAAGGATAGAATCAACGCGCCAAAAATAATTTTTGGATGCACGGATGGCAAAGACTGCCAGCGGCGATCGTCTTTACTGACCTCAATTTTGATACGGATACTCGTCAACGTGGTTTTCCATCCTCGTTTCAATTTTTAAAAGTCGACCTTATAGTATCGGTAGAATCCCCCAGTGTCCAAATAGCATCCCTAAGATCCCCCCAAAATACTTGGATTTAACCCCGAATTTTTATGTTTCTTTAAAAATTGTTCTCCCTCATACGGATATCTTTTTAGGGACGGGGCCTGATTGTCCTGGTGATCTTTTGTTTTAAACCGACATGGCCTATCTGGCTTGATCGGTTCAAATTTAGTTCCCAGCCTAGCGCCAAATTGGCTGGAAAAAACCTCGCGGACAAAGTTTTCTGTCTGGCACAACTCCTGCACTTTTAAATTGCTGAAAGCTCACAATGGCGTGGGTCGATATGCTCCGTAGGGGCTTGGGAGGGGTTTATGAAGATTCAAAAAGTATGGGGTTGCTTCATCGTGTTTTCAATTTCCCAGTGGGCTCTCGCTCAACAATCAGTGCAATGGGACGTCGCCTCTCCGCAAACAATCATAGCGGGTTCGGGTTGCCAGAAAGATGTGGACGCATTCGCATCGACTAACGGCAATGATCTAGCCGTGGTCTTCACGCGACTCGGCGTCGATCTTCCTGGCGGAGGAACGCCTGCATTGGCCGACAGAAAAAACTGCTCCGTGCGGGTTCCGGCGACTATCGCCCCCGGCGTTTATATTGGACAGCTCGTGCAGAGGCTGAGCTACGGGGTTATAAAGACGGCTAATTCAACCGGCGCATTGTCGACGCGCAGCACTTTTTTCGGGTTTAACGTTAGTCCTTACACGGTCTCATTACCCTATGGCTACGCGTTGAATCGTCCATTGATGACCCAGCAACGCGTTGATCAATTCAGTGTCAGGACAACGCCTACCTGGTTGCAGGGCTGGTGTGCACGCAGTCGAGCTCCGCGAGGTTTTTACCAGGCAAACATTGCGGTTTCTGGTCAAAAAAGTCACCGCTATGAGGATTTAATCATGTTTGTCGATGGTCTTGATCTTAAATACGAAGTTGGGGCTGCTCTGGTGCGTTGTCAGATCTGATGGATTTTTTTAAAGATGACGGGGCAAACTAAAATAGTTCTCGGCAATGTCTAGGCGAAACAACGGAGTGAAAAAAGTTATGAAACAATTTTTTATCGCGAACGTGAGACTAGCCATGTTGCTGATGACTTTTTTTAGCTCGGCGGCTTGGGCAAGTGATAAAGCAGTTTTGAACGACTGGTTTGCACTTGGTTCAGGTTGCCGAGCCCGCTCGGATCTCGCTGGCAACGTAGAAGTAAAGATGCGGTCTGACCGAGGACCGAAAACTGAGATTCATGTAGCAAGGTTTTTTCTCAAGAACTTTAACTTGGCAGAGAACAATATAGGCCGTGATCTCAGTCAGTTTGGTCGCGAGTGCGCCATCAGGTTGAACATCAACCCTCCACCCGGGAAAAAGATTTTAGCTCTCCATGCGCAGACCAAATTTGTCATCCGAAAAAGCCAAGGCTACGCCTTAGATCTGTTGTCTGAATTAAAACTAGGTCCGGTATCTTTGGGGATTGATCGTCAAAAGTTTCTTGTCGCGGATGTCCAGGACTATCGCCCGCATGCCATTTCGTTATCTGCTGGGCAGGGTATGGCAACGGGACTACCACAACTGGGTTGTGGCGAGCCAAAAATAATCGGCTTTGATTACTCGTGGATTGTGAGTGACAAGCAAGCTGGCAAACAAACACTACCAGTTGAACTTGCGGACGATAACTCGCTTCTGATCGAGGCGGTCCTAGGTGACTGTAGCACCTAAGACAAGACAATCGGGTTCAATGCGGTTGCGCGGCTGGAGGCTGCACCGCTGTCAGGAATGAAAAAAGCTGGCGGTATTCGGGTTCATCGGGATAAATATTTTCAGCTTCAGGGGTGTAGCCCGGGCGATCAGAGTGAGAGACTGGCGCCACGTTTCTACCGATGCAGTAAGCAAAGGATTCCAGCGATGGATATCTGAATTTTCCTTCGATCTTAAGCGGTGTGAGCGAGATCATGATTGAAGCGATCGTCTCTGACCACGCCTCCTCCTGTGCAAGTTTCGGATCCGCTGGGTAGGCTTTCCTATAGCGTGCCATCCTGGTTTGGCTCCACGCATCGGCGCGAGCGCCCGCATAACGTTGCTCTTTCATGAAAACAAGTCCGTACCACGCGTGGAATAGCTCATTATAGAATGATGACCACTCGCCGTTGGTCCAAGCCTCTGGCTTGTAGGCAGCTGGCATGGATATGGTACCACCGTAAAGAATTCCAGGTTGGTAGGTAGGCCAGTCGCCCTCGGTGACTGTAACTGCGGAATCGGCCTGAATTAGCTCGCGGAAAAATCTGAGCGGCAACTCCCGCGCGGCGGCTGCACGCATGTATCTCATTAAAGGATTATTCTGATTGAGGCTCTGGTCTGATGATTCGACAACTCGCCAAAATCGTTCGACTTCTCCACTTTTGAGGTGACTGACGTCTTCGCGGCCGCAACTCACCACGGAGGCGACGAGGCAAAACATTAGGGGCATTGCTCTAAAATCAAACAAGCGCATGTGACACCTCAAAATGGTTGGCAAAAGTGTGCCCCCTTCTACCCCACAGACCGGATATTGCAAGTAAAAAACCCTTGGGACACACTGCCGTGTTGACATCAGAGGCGTGCTTGTGTGAGTCTAACCCCTTGTAATGAAATGGTGTTCAGTGGGGGAAGCATGAAAATTGTTGCGCGTTCAATAGCCTTTGGCCTGCTGGTTTTGGTGCCCATGTTAGCGGTTTCATGCTCGGAAAAAGAATTCGACGCGAATGATCCTAAAAAATCATTTTTGATCGCCAAAGAGCCTTTTGATGATGGGTACTATGAAGAGGCCCTGAGGCGGCTTGGTGAATTTAAGGCTCGTTTTCCTTACAGCCAATACTCGGCTGAGGCTGAGTTACTGATTGCGGACACGCACTTTCGCTTGGACCATTTCGGTGAATCGGCCGCCGCTTACGATACATTCGTAAAGCTACACCCCAAGCATCCAAAAACGGTCTACGCCCTATACAGGATCGCTGAAAGTTACTGGGAAGACTCGCCTGACGAACCAAGCCGTGAACAAGAGTACACGGAAAAAGCAATCGATCAGTGGAAAGAGGTCATTGAAAAATTTCCTAATACTGAATACGCAAGTAAAGCTAAGGATATGGTCACTCAGGGCCGAAGGCGACTGGCGGCCAGTATTCAGTTTGTGGCACGATTTTATTGTAAACAGGAAATTTGGCACTCCTGCGCATATCGCTACACAGAGCTTTTGGAAAAATATCCAGAGCAGAAGGATATGGCGCAGGAAGCTCTCGAAAAAGCCGCCTTTTCCCTGGACCAAGTTGCAGAACAGAAAGAGAAAAACCCAGATAGCGATAAAAATCTTTATCACCGCTCGATGACAGCCCCGCAAATCCGCGAGAAGGCGGCATCTTTGAGAAGAATATTGAAGGGCTAAGCACTCCTAGGCTACCATAGAGGAATGCACCTCACGTTTCGACAGCAGATTAAAGTCCGCGCCCTGCTTGGACCCACCCTCCTAGCCGTGGGCTTGCTTTCCTTCCTTGCGCTTTCACTCTTTGTTGCTTGGATTTTGCAGCCAATTTCAGGCGACGTAGCTGGCGCCGTGCGGCAAAGTTCCCAGTCCCTACAAATTTCGTCCCAGATAAAGGACATTCAAGGCCTTGATATCGGTGTTTTTAGCGATCAGGCACGCTATGTGGTACCGATCAAGCAAGTACCTCGGCACGTACAGCGGGCGTTTATTGCGGCTGAAGACGATCGTTTCTGGAAACACAAAGGCGTCAGCCTCAAGGGTATGCTTAGGGCGGCCGTTGCCAACCTAAAGCGAGATCGCTTTGCCCAAGGAGGTAGCACCATCACGCAGCAGCTCGTAAGACAGTTGTTACTGCCACGTGAGAAAACGATCTTTCGGAAGGCCCGCGAAATAGTCCTGGCTGCGGCGTTAGAGCAGCAAATGACAAAAAAAGAGATTCTCGAACTTTGGCTCAATAGCGTTTATCTAGGAAATAATTCATGGGGGGTTGAGGCTGCGGCCCGCCACTATTTTAATAAACATGTTGATCGGCTCACGGTAGCGGAGGCTGCTATGCTGGCTGGATTACCCCAAGCACCCTCTGCTTATGCGCCTCACCTTAGACCAAAGTTAGCGCGGAAACGCCAGCTGTACGTTCTCAAGCGAATGCTCAAATTGGGATGGTTGGATGAAACGCGCTACACAGCCGCGCTCAAGACCAAGCTCCAGGTGACGAAGCGACGTGAAGAAGTCGTGGAACAAGCGCCCTGGATTACTGAAATGACTCGCATTGAGCTCTGGCGTCGTCTCGAGCAAAAGAATCTACCGAGCTCAGGGTTAGTGATTAACACGACCATCAATAAAGATTGGCAACTAGACTTACAAAGCCTTGTGCGTTCAAGTTTCCACAGTGTCGCACAAGATGATCTTGAAATTGCTATTCTCGTTTTGGACGCAAAGTCGGGCGCTATTCGCTCATTGATTGGGGGATCGGACTTCCAACGTAGCCAGTTCAATCGCGTCGTGGATCTGAATCGTCCGTTTGGAGCGTCAATCTATCCGCTCCTCTTTGTTTGGGGGATGGAAAAAGGATTGATGAATATTCACGGTTATTCCTCAATCGCTGAGGCCGCCGTTAAAAGTCGATTTGGCGAAGCCGAGCAAATAGCCCCAGAGCTTGGATACGGAATCGTCCGTGAAAAACTGTCTGACTGGGGGCTAAAAGTTAATGAGGCCATGGCAATTGACGAGCTCAAAGGCAGCCCTCTGGATCTTGCGAGAACTTACTTACGGATGTCGGAGGGTGGTCAAAAAGGTGCTCAAACAAACGGGTTGATTGCGAGCGTTCATGGTGGCGGCAAGGTGCTCTATCAGCAGACTCCTGAGACCGCAACGCCCACGACGTCGGAAAATTTTGCATGGGTGATAAGACAGTGGATGGCGCTGGGTTCACAGGCGGATTCTCGCTTATTGGCAGGTCAGCCAATCCTGAAATCAATTAAGGGTTGGAATGCTTGGTGGGTTATCGATCGCTCAGATGTGATTATCACCGCATGGCTGGGTGCTGAGCGCGGGGAGCCAAAAACGCCTGAGTCCCTTAAACAAAACGACATGGCCATGGATCTTGTTCTGTCAAAGTGGATGAGTAAAAATTTGAGTCCGTCTGCCATGGGCCCAGCGCCTGAAGGTATTAGTTATCACATCTCGCCGAGTTCCACGGGATTACGAATCATGCGCCTACCCATAGTTGTGCCGTCGTCTGGCGCACTTTAGTATTTTTCATCGTCCGATACGCTCGAACTTTCCTGATTTTTTGGAATAGTGGCAACTCATGCAGGTGCTTGGCGCGGGCCGATCACCTGCTGGGAATTGCGCGCTGTTAGTTAAATTACCGTGAATATCATAGACGAAAAAATCGTGATTACCCGAGCCATCTTTTCGTTCTAGTACGACTTCCGTTTCTAAAACTAGCGCTTCCAAATCACCAGTTGTTGACTCTAACGTTTCTGAAACCGATAAGCTTTGTGATCGGTCGTTAGATCTGTAAATAACTCTTGTTTTGTTCTTAACGTGGCTTTTTTTGACAATGACCTTTGGCCAAGATTTAAAATTCGTCAGTCGCAAAAAGTCAGATAAGGTGTCTGGGACCAGCCCATTTCCACCATGAATATCTCTCAACTGGTAGGCCCATGTATTCCACCAGGGACGTATTAAATCCAAACTAATTTCACTCGCACCATCATCGGTTAGATCTTTTAAACTATCCAAAATGGCTGGAGTTAATTTTATTATGTTGATTGCACCTTCAAGATTGGCGGCACAACCAGGATGGTATGATCCCCTTAGGGCGTCAAAAACGTAACAAGCAAAGCTGCGAGTATATATAGCGCGTGGCGTTGACCCTTGGGGCAGGCGATAATTTATTGTCTCATCGCTGACTAAGTTTGATGGTCGGTCCGCAATCGTGGGTTGGGCCGGCATCCACAGTAGCAATGGTATCAGCGTCAGAATCAGTTTTGGTAGCATGGGCCCCTCAAAAGGCTTGGACGCAAGGCTACTATCATGGGGGGGAATAGCTGGCAATCGCGTCTTGACACTGATCTTGGTGAAGGGTAGTTTTCGCGCGTCGCCAAGTCGCAGATCAGGACCCAAAACAACAATGCAAATGCCTGAAATCATTTACGAAGACCGACACCTGGTGGCTGTCAATAAGCCAGCTCGCGTGCCGGTAGCCAGCGAAGACAGCGGGGATTTGACCCTGCTCTCCATGGTTCGGGAATGGAACAAATTACGGCAAGAGCCTGGTAAGAAGGGGTACTGCGTCCCCATTCACTTTCTGGACAGGCCGGTCAGCGGTGTCATTTTGTTCGCAATCAGCAGTAAAGGTGCCAGTCGACTTAATCAGATGTTTCGCGATCGTTTAATGCACAAGACTTATTTGGCCGTCGTGCACGGTGCGCCTGGCTCGGCTGAAGGTCAGCTTGAGCATTGGTTGTCAAAAGATCACAACGAGAACTTCTCCAAGGTGGTCTCAGCCAAGAGTGAAGATGGAAAAAAATGTGTTTTAAATTTTCGCGTACTGGCAACGGTCGAGGGACGTTCTCTTGTAAAAGTAAATCCCATAACTGGACGCAGCCATCAGATTCGCGCCCAATTTGCCGCTATTGGCTGCCCCTTGCTTGGTGACACCAAATATGGCGCCGCCTCATCCTGGGACGGAAGGGTGGCCCTTCATGCCACAACTCTGAAGTTTGCTCACCCGGTGGGGGGTAGTGCCATGAGTCTAGCAGCCAAATTGCCCGACTACTGGCGTGATGTTTGGTTCGGACAATTTCCTGATGTAACGGACATCAGCTGATATGAGGATTTAGTCTATGGTTTTTCGAGGAGGAAAGATGCGCGCTGATAATCAGAACTCGCGCCTTACGGGCGAACGGTTCAAACAGCCAAAGCCCATGATTCAAACAACCACCCTTTGGGATTTTCCTAGTCAGCACTATGGTGATAACGAACAAGGTGATGGGGAATACGCTGGGGTGACGCCGAGTTATGTCATCTGGAACCTGCTGCAGCGCTATACCAAGCCTGGCGCTTCTGTGCTTGATCCGATGTGTGGAAGTGGCACAACCCTAGATGTTTGCAAAGATTTAGACCGCAGTGGAGCTGGTTTTGACATTTCACCCACGCGAGCTGATGTGGTCAAAGCGGATGCGCGTCGACTACCAGTTAAGGATGCGACAGTTGATTTTGTTTTTGTTGATCCCCCGTATGGTACTCATATCAAGTACAGTGGAGATCAAGCTTGTATCGGGGAACTGGATCAGCGTGGTCCAGACTACTATGCGGCCATGGAAAAAGTTTTCGCTGAAATCTACCGAGTGCTGAAAGATGGCGGTTACGCTGCCGTCTACATTCAAGACTCCTTTGCAAAAGGCAAGGATTTTGCCCCGCTTGGATTTGAGTTATTTTTAAGAATGTCGGTATTGATGCAGCCTGTCGATATTGTCTGTGTGACACGTCATAACAAAAAGCTCAAGCGTAACCATTGGCACACCTCAGCGATTGAGGGCAACTTTTTCCTGAGGGGGTTTAACTATCTCTTCATTTTTAGGAAAAATGTCAGAAAGGATTCGGAGCGACTGTCCCATGCTGATTCTGGCGCTCTGTCCTTTTATTTCAGACAGGTCGCAAAATCTAAGCCTGGAGAAGTGGTGACCCCCGAGGCGCTCGCCCAGGCTATCGCGACAGATCGACAAATTCTCGACAAGAAATTGGTACGCAAAGAGGGCAAAAAGAATTTCAAGAAAATGGCAAGAGAACAGCAGAAGCATCATTTTAAAGGTAAAAATAACGATGCCAAGCGTCCTGGGCGGTTTGAACCCAAAGGGAAAGGGCAGAAGAAGCCATGAAAAATATTGAAGAATTACAGGGAGCTTTGCGGAAGTTCGCCGGTGATCGCGATTGGGAGCAGTTCCATACACCGAAAAATTTGGCAGCAGCACTTTCAGTGGAAGTGGCAGAACTTCAAGAGATTTTTATGTGGCTGACGCCGGATCAAAGTCAGGACTTGAGTCCAGAGAAACGCGTCCAGGTGACCGATGAGGTTGGCGATGTGTTCATTTGTCTTTTAAATTTTTGTAACAGCCTGGGACTGGATCCCGTTCAAGCGGCGGCGGATAAGCTCGTAAAAAACGAGCTCAAATACCCGGTCGAGAAGGCTAAAGGCCACGCGAAAAAATATACTGACTTTTGATCCACAGAAGACGGATTAAAACTCGGGCGGTACGATAAATTGACTCAGCGCACTGTGCCAGGAGCCGCGGCTGATATCAGTTTCGTCTTCCGGTAAACCAAATGGCAGTGGTCGATTCAAATAGTCGGCTGTGAAACGCGTGTAGCCGTCAGATAAGCCGCGATCCGGTCGCTCTGTACCCCAGCTATTCTTGGCGACTAGATATTTCAAGTCCCCTTGCAAAGCGGCTTCTTTGAGTTCGTTACTCACG
>JBIJBX010000042.1:0-15003 GCA_044344995.1 Oligoflexales bacterium
AAGATCCATAGGTGATCTATTAGCAACCCGCAATTTGATGCAAGAACTGCGCAGCGGCAACATGACCGGTATGCCCTCTGGCGGTGGCCCACCGCCATTTGACGCGCGGGCCAAGAAAAAGTTTGCCGATGCCTTGGACCGGATCGTGGCTAAGATGATTTAAAACCAAGAGACTCCCTACCTTTGGCGGTGTTAAAAACCTGACAGTCCTTGACGAATCAAATGTCAATCTATATAGACGGTTACCCGTGGTACTCCGCTTGCATCGAGTACTGCGTCTGGGCCTATCTATATTGACCGAGAAGGACACGCCATTATGAGATCACCACTAATCACCATGCTAATTATCCTTGCCCCCATCCTCACAAACTGTGCGGCCAAGGAGGATTCTTCCACTGTAAAGAGCATCAGCAATTCGGATGGCATTGCCACGATTGGTCGAGGTACCAAGATGATTATGCTGAAAGATCTTGAAATCCCAGCCAATCAGAGTCAGGTAGAAATAGGGCCAATTGTATCCAGTGCGTATATTGAGGGAGAAAGTAACATGGTCCTCAATACCTATATGGTTTGCGGCATTCAATTGGCAGAGACCTCACTTGATCGACGCGTTCTAAAATCCGGAATCGCGCTAGAATTTACCGGCGAAGCTTTCTCTCATCCGAATGATGAAAATAGCAACGTAAACGTTGAGGAACTAACCATTAAGAGCCCCTCCGCGTTCACATCCTTTGGCTGTGTGAAGCTTGCCCGAAAGTGCTTTGAAAGCCTCTGCGACCCCTACCGTCAATTGCCATTCAAGATTCAAGATCTCGAAAGCGTTTTAAAAGGCGTAGCAAAAATTGAACGCGCCGCACCAGTGCCGATTCCGTCAAATTTACATTGAGACCAATAGCCTCTGCATCTGAACTGAATATTAAAAAAAGAAATAACTCCCCTACTCCGACGTCGGAGTAGGTTTTTAATTGGAATATAAACAGGCAGAGGGCAAGTTTTTTTGCTCATTTTTTTATCACTAATTTTAATTTTTTTTAAGTGGCATCAGAGCCTAGATGACGTAAAATATTGCTCGAGCTGGTAATTATTTTTGCTGCAATGTCTTAAACTTAAGGGTAAATGAGTCCACCTCAGCCCACGAAGGAGCACTGACGCCTATGTCTTACATCAGTGATTTAATCGAAGGAAATCTTAAGTCTCTGACCGACATGCTGAAGGCATCTGTCACGGCTAACTTTGTAAACCCTGAGGAACTTCGTGCAGCCCTTTTGGCAGAGGCAGCGCCGGTGCCTGCGGGCGGGGATATTTACACTGTTTCTGAGGTAACAACGGAACTTGTCAAAAAGCTCCAAGGCGGTCCTGATCGTGACATGACCGTTATCGTTAAGAAAATCCTTCGCTCTACAAAATATGCGGCTACCACATACTATGCCGTTTCGGGCGCTGATAATAACCCACATCACTTGCCAGTCACACGTCAAGAACCCGCGGCACAATCTTAATGGCAGCACCTCTTATTAGTTGCCAGACCATTACAAAAACTTTTGGTCTGGTTCCTGTATTTAAAGATATGGATTTCTCCTTAGGTGATGGCGACCGGGTTGCCATCATTGGGCCTAATGGCGCTGGTAAATCAACGCTCCTGCGTATTCTGGCTGGACAAGAAACTGCTGACACAGGTCTGATCACCGCCAGAAGAGGACTTAAAACCGCCTATGTTCCCCAAATGGATGTGTTTGATACGGGAAAAACTATTCGTCAGATTTTAGAAGATAGTCACAAGGCAGCTGGGCACTCTGACGCCGCAGGCCCACTTGCAGAGATCATGGGACGGGCTGGATTTCAAAATCCTGAGGCTTTAGTCAAAGAACTCTCGGGTGGCTGGAAAAAGCGCCTAGCTATCTGTCATGCCCTGATCAAAGAACCAGAGCTTTTACTTCTTGATGAACCTACCAACCATCTTGATTTGGAGGGTATTGAGTGGCTTGAGGATTTTCTGGAACGACCAGGTTTCACTTTTGCCATCATCACCCACGACCGCTACTTCATGGAAAACGTGTGCTCGCGGATTGTGGAGATTAATCCCATTTATCCTGGGGGGAATTTTATGGTCCAGGGTGGTTATGGTGAGTACCTGCGGCGTAAAGCTGAGTTCATGGAAGGCCAAAGCGCCCAAATGGCTCGCATGGCCAATAAGATGCGCATTGAGACCGAATGGCTAAACCGCGGCGTTGAGGCGCGCAGGACGAAGCAACAAGCCCGCATCAAATCTGCGATGGCACTGAAAGATGAACTGAACTCCACCAATAACAGAAGCAGAAGACAAGCCGTAGAATTTCAGTTTTCAGCATCACATCGTAAAACAAAAAAACTAATCGACGTGGTCGGAATCAGCAAAGCATTCGGTGAACGCACTTTATTTAAAGATATTAGCCTAACCCTTGGCCCAGGCATGCGTCTTGGACTGACCGGACCAAACGGTAGCGGCAAATCGACACTGCTTAAGATCCTTCAATCAAAGCTGGCCCCTGACCAAGGCACCGTCACCACAGCTGAACAATTGAAGGTCGTCTACTACGATCAACACCGCGAAACCCTACCCGAGGGCCTCACTCTGAAAAGGGCCCTAGCCGCTGATAGTGACTACGTCCAAATCAGAGATCAAAAAGTTCACGTAGCAGGTTATGCCAAAAGCTTTGGATTTCGGACCGAGCAACTTGATACGCAAGTGAGCCGGCTGTCGGGTGGCGAGAGGGCAAGACTACTCTTGGGACGATTATTGCAGCTACCGGCTGACGTGTTGATTCTCGATGAGCCGACGAATGATCTTGACATCAATACTCTTGAGGTACTCGAAGATAACTTATTGGAATTCCCAGGCGCCGTAATTTTGGTGACCCATGATCGCTATCTGATGGATAGAGTGTCTACAGGGATACTGGGATTAGATGGTAACGGTGGGCATGGATTTTTCGCTGATTATAGACAATACGAAATCCACCAGCGTACCCGAGATATCTCATCAGGCATCGACGGTAGTGATAAGGAATCTAATAATTCAGAATCGAAAACAGGATTCAAATCATTATCCACGGCAGCTTCAATAGTAACAGATCAAGACAGCAGTAAACCAAAGAGAGTCGGAACCAAGAAACTTTCCTACATGGAACAGCGTGAGTGGGACTCTATGGAAACTCAAATACTTGAGGCCGAAGAGACACTTCACCTAGCGCAAGCCAAAACCCAAGACCCCGGAATTTCCTCCAGCGCGGCAAAGCTTCAAGAAGCTTGCATGGCTGCAGACACCGCTCAGGCGACTGTGGATAGACTTTACGCACGATGGGCAGAACTTGAAGCAAAACTCAAAGACTGACCATCAACAACTTTGCACTTTTATTCAAACTCGCACCGAACACAGGGAACCTAAAGCATTCACAATTTGGGTATAGGAGTATCCATCTGACTCTTCTTTAAAAGTGGGGGGAGGGATCCTCCCCCCACATGAATGACAGAAAAGACACTATCAGTTAGAAACCGGTTCGTTCAATTAACCGAGGTTCTGAAGCAAGCTCAGAGCCAACTGTGGCATCTGGTTAGCTTGGGCAAGTACCGATGTACCAGCCTGCTCAAGAATACGGTTCTGAGTGAACACTGCGGTTTCAGCAGCGTAGTCAGTATCACGGATACGGCTACGAGCTGTGTCAAGGTTTTCGACCTGCGAACCAAGGTTAGCGATAGTCGATTGGAAACGGTTTTGGATCGAACCAAGATATGCGCGTTGCTCGTTGACTCGGTTGATCGCACCGTCAAGTGCAGCAATCGATTCTTGAGAATTTGCTTTGGTTAAAACCGATGTTCCACTGTCAGCACGACCAAGGTTAAGTGAGCCTTCGCCTTCAGTGAAGACGTTGAGTTTGCTCAGGTCAATCTTGATGATGTTGACTGGGTTACGGTTATCAATGGCGTCGCTTTCAGAGAAATAGTCCTTGCCGACTTGGATTTCCATCGGGCTAGCGCCAGTGTTACCAGTCATAAGCTCGCTTGGATAGTCTCCAGCGTTCTCGCCCATGAGTAGGTGTGTACCGTTGAACTCGGTTGATAGAGCTATACGATCAATCTCGTCTTTAAGAGCAAGGTACTCCTTATTAAGGAACTCGCGCTCTTGGGTACCGATCGTGTCAGAAGCAGACTGAACTGCCAATTCACGAAGGCGGATCAGCATGTTGGTAGTCTCTTCCAGACCGCCTTCTGCTGTCTGCACCAATGAAACACCGTCAAGAGCGTTGCGGCGAGCAACGTTCAATCCGCGGACATCGGCACGTAGGTTTTCGGAGATTGCTAGTCCTGCGGCGTCATCGGCAGCTTTATTGATGCGTGAACCACTGGACAACTTGTTCATGCTTCCTTGGGTCGCTTCGGAGCTTTGTCCGAGGCGTCGTTGCGCGGTAAGCGACGCAACGTTTGTACGAATTCTCATTCCCATAGTAGTGACCTCCTGTCATTGGGTTTGAAGCACATAGACCACATCATGTGATCTACGAGGGGTATCGACACGGTTTTCAAAACATTTAGCCGACCCTTAAGCTTTCAGGCTAACCTGTTGATAATTAAAGATTATTATTTTTATAAGTGTCGGCAGTCCTTGCCCATGAGCAAATTCGTTCCAGGCGATTTCATAACTTTTCGCTTGTAGCCATGTGCACAAATCGTGCGAGGATTTTCTGTCCGTCACGTAGAGATGATTCCGTTGTTTCGTTTAACATGTCATGACCCGCAAGAAAAACTCGCGTGGCCTCCGGATGAAATTGAAATCCAAACACTGGTTTTGTCGTGTGATAAATACCTTCAATTGGCACTTGATCTGACGTGGCTAACAAAGAAAATTCCGCTGGAATTTCCGTGAGCATCTCCGCATGAGTGACAATAACGCTACGCTCACCACGACTCCAAACCCCATTATTGAGTACTCGAATACGCCTAACGCCCTTTAATTTCTCCTTTGAACCCTGCACATAACCAACTTTTGCACCAAACATGAAAGCCAGCATTTGCAGGCCATAACAACAGCCGAGTACGGGCACGCCACCATCAATCATCTTTGCGACATAAGACTCGAGTGGACGCTGCCACGTAAGATTATCGTAAACGCTTGCCGCACTTCCCAGCACTACGATCCCGGCGATCTCGCTCGAGTTTACGGGAAACGAATCAAAGCCAAACATGGCAGGCAAGTGATAGGTGCAAGGAATCTCTGATAATTTCGATATGAGATTAAATGTGTCGAGTTCGGGCGTGTGGACGCCCGGATCGATGACCATGATGGTCTTTTGACGCGGCCTAGTCATTACTTATGTGCGGGATATGGGTCTTTAAAATCACATTCTCGGACGAGCGTACGACTGAGAGCTGTTGTTCGAACGAGGTTCTCGTCGCGCGCCAGTTTAACAGACGGATGATTTTCAGCCTGGAAAATGGTGTGATCACAGTGAGGACACTTAACCTCAACTTGCGGTAGAAGTGGGGCTTCGTTGTCATATGTGAGGTGAAAGCGGCGTGAACATACCGTGTTGTCGATCAGTACTTTTTGGTAGGTCATGGGCGTTCCCCTTCGGCAAATAATAGCATTTAAAAGTATCATGGGGAGCAGCTGGCATCAAACTCAAATTCAAGGCTTGATTGTCAACAACATCCTGATTACTCTTGATTCTTTGAACCTCATACCGAATTGGCGACAACTTATGGAGACCCCGTGGCAGAAACTATTTTTGATAAAATTCTGCGACGTGAAATCCCAGCCAGTATCGTCTACGAAGATGACGATGTCTTGGCCTTCAAAGATATTGCGCCACAGGCGCACATTCATGTACTCGTTGTGCCAAAGAAAAAAGCTAAAAATCTAAGCGAACTCCAACAGTGGGACAGTCGCCTGGTAGGAGCTTTCTTTCAAAAAGTCGCCATGATTGCTGATAAAATTGGCGTTAGTAAGTCTGGGTATAGAACCGTTTTGAATACTGGCGCTGACGGTGGGCAGTCCGTAGACTATATACACGCACATATTTTAGGCGGGGAGCCCTTAAGTGGTCGTTTCAGCTGATGATTCCCCTCCCCTTGGACTTTTAAATATCGATCTCACGTCAGCCGTGGCATTGAGCCCGAAGAATTTCACCCACTTGAACCGAACTCCTTGGGCTGGAGTTGGATTGGCGCAGGGACTTAAACGTCATCACGCCAGCTCTGCGGAGCAAAAAATCGGTGAATCTTGGGAGCTATCCTGTGATCCCGAAGCGCCATCAAAATTGGTGGATCTTCCTGAGGCAACGTTAACTGACCTTATCGCATGTCGCACCTCCGAGTGCTTATCTGGCGCCCTCGTAGCCAATGGGCGCACCGCCTGCGATATCTTGGTAAAGCTCATTAATCCAGCTTCGCCGCTCTCACTACAGATACATCCCGACGATGGCCATCGTTTTTTACGCCCAAACGAGTGCGGCAAACCAGAAAGCTGGCTCGTGCTTGCGGCTGAAGAGGGTGCCGGGATTTATCTCGGATTTCGCAAAGCACTTCCGGCGGAAGAGATCCGGCAGCTCCTAGAAACCGGCGCCTTCTCACCGGATATTTTACAGTTTGTTCCAGTGAAGCCAGGTGAATATTTTGAAATCGAACCCCATGTTCCACACGCTATTGGATCTGGCGTCATTTTGCTTGAACCGCAAAGAGTCCTAGCTGGGAAAAGCGGAAAAACATGGCGAATGTGGGATTGGAACCGTAAGTACGACTCATTGGGGCGGGAGGATAATATCTCAGGGCGCCCACGCGAACTACACATTGTTGAAGCCATGTCCTTACTAAAGCCCGAACAGCAAACTGGTCCAGAATTCGTGGAACGCCTAAAACGCTCGCCAGTTGTTATGGAGGCATCTCCAGGTGTCACGGCGAAAATTTATCCCGCAAACCCATGGTACCAAGTTATAGTGTTGGATCTTGCGGCCAAATCTTCTGTCAAAATGCTCAGCAAAGCTTGTTTTGCGGGCTGTTTCATCTTGGACGGCTCACTGACCTCGTCGAGCCAATATGGTCGTCGAAAGATCATGCAACTTGGAGAAAACTACTTCATACCATCGTCAGCTTTACCCAATACCCTCACCACCGCTAACGAGGCAGCTCGGGTGGCCCTAGTTATCCCATGCGGCCCAGGCATTGCCCACCATGATGGCAATATCTTCGCCTAAAATTCTGGCCTGTATATGGTCAAAATAACGTGATAATCTGAAAGCCAGCTTCAAAAAATTATTGAAGGAGAAAAAAGCCCATGGTGCCCTTTCGCATTTACGATAAAGCTGCCAGAGAAATGTGGATCGTATTAAGCTACCACAGCAAGGAAGACTCCTACCTGCTTGCTCGGGAAGATGACAGTGATGCTGACGGTGAGATGCGCATCATAGCGTCAAAAGATATGTTGAAGTTTAAGTTGGTTGATTTCTTGGATGAGGCCGAGGAAGTTTAAGAAATCAGTTTTTAAAACGTAAAGAGTTTAAAACGAAAGGAGCCCCGCGCCAAAAACGCGGGGCTCCTTACATTTCTTGATCTTTCGGAGATTAGCGAACTGCGTCCTTAAGCTCTTTGCCTGGGCGGAAAACTGGGACTTTGCGAGCTGGGATTTGGATCTCTTCGCCTGTCTGAGGATTGCGACCAACGCGAGCTTTGCGGGATGATACTGCGAAAGTACCAAAGCCAACTAGCTTAACGCCGTCTTTTTTCTTGATGTTTTTGGAAACAACGTCGATCAAAGCGTCAAGAGCGCGCTCTGTGTCAGCTTTCGTCATTTCTGTGACTTTGGATACTGCTTCAATAAGTTCTGCCTTGTTCATAGGATCCTCCTAGAAGTTCAAAAAAAAGCGATTCGGGTTTAACCTGTCGAACAGCTTTACAAGCCTTGAACCGCTTGTCAAGCCCTCTCAGCATGGATTTTAATTTTTTTTTTGCGTCTAATGCACGCATTTATTGGTTGACGAGAGATTGAATTCATCAATGCCAAGTGCCACAGCTTTCGTGTAAACTACAATTCGGCAAGCATTGAGCCCTCAATGTTGACAGACGTAAGACGTAGCTCAAGAGTGGAAGATATTGAAAATGAGGTTGACAAAACTTATGAGTTCCTTAGCCCCAAAAATCAATAAAACTTGTTTTGTTTTTTTTGTACTGTTTGGTTTCATGAACTACCGCGAATCATCATTCGCTCAGAACGAAGACCAGCGAACCGAAGCCCCCGAACCCGCCGTGGCAGACCGCGTTGTAGTCGCCATCAATAACATCCCCTACACGCAACTGCAGATCGAAAGCTATTTGAATGTGAAAGAATCCCTTCGAGACAATGCCGACTCGTCGCAGGTTGTTAACGGGACGAACTGGTCTATGGCCATTGACGCGTTCACCAACGATATGATGATCCACCAGGAAGCCACGAAATCATCAGGATTTCGTCCAACAAAAGAGTCCATCCAAAAACTACGCGCAAGGTCTGAAAAAATCACGAGCTCCGTCCCCCAGTTCAAGGCAGCTTTTGAGCGTTTGATGCTCAGCAGTAACGAAATTGAAAGTGAGATCCTAAGGATTGCTACCGTTGAAAATTACCGCAAGGGCAAAGCGTCGCTTTCGACCAATGGCAAAAACGCGCAAGCTGGTTGGGAGAAAGAGTTACAAAGCCGCTCCATCGTGAGACTGTTTGACGGTGCTAAAACCTGGAAGGTGATTCAACCCCGTATATGAACCTAATCGCAATCGAAAGCACCACTGATTTAGATGCCAAATTCGAAGATCTAGCCAAGGCTTGGACTGCTCAAGGTGAATTCTGGTCAGTGGTCAGCTGCAAGGAAACCATGTTGGCGAGCCTTGTCTTTTTCAGCGCCGCCATGGAGATCGACCATTATTGGTGCGGCTGGTATCTGGCGACAAAGCAAGGCGAGGACTTCGAGCTTCTTTTTATCTATAGCGCTCCAGAGGCGCGTGGTCGCGGAATTGGCAAACAGTTGCTATCGGATTTAATCAAAAAAGTGCGAAAAAACTCTGCGAAAGCCAAAATATTTCTTGAAGTTAGATCTAGCAATCTAATTGCCATCAAACTCTATGAACGAATGGGCTTTGTTAAAACAACGACCCGCTCAAGATACTACAGCAATGGAGAAGACGCCCTTGTCTATCAGCTTGCGCCCAACCAGCAATAATTCGCAGGCAGCATTCACCGATGTGATTTGGCTGCAAACGAGCTTTATTGGCGACATTATTCTGACGACGGCTGCGATGGCGGCCCTCGCTAAAGTTGCGCCCGATGTAAAACAACACATCATCACGACCGCGGCGGGAGCCGCCGCTTTAGAAGGGCATCCTCTCCTTGCGAGCATCCACGTCTTTAATAAGCGCAAGGGTTTACTCACTCCCATGAGAGCAATCAAAGGCGCTATTCAATCTTTAAGCCTAAAATCGGCCGTGACCATACAACCTCATCGGAGCCTGCGGTCAACGCTCCTTGCGAAATATCTGGGCTTTCCAAGTGTGACCTATAACGAAACAACTCTGTCACTTCTGGCAAACGTCAGAGTTCCGCGCATTACCGTTTTCCACGAAACAGACAGAATTGCATTACTTTTGCAGGGACTAGGCATTGCTCGTGAGAGTTTTCTGGGCGTCCGCCCAACCCTACCCGTCAAGCCTCCGCCAAGTTCAGCTAATTTTCTGCTGAATAAGAACCTTAAGTGGGTTGCCATAGCCCCCGGCAGCGTTTGGGCAACCAAACGATGGCCTGCGGGTAAATTTGCCGCCCTCGCGGCAAACATTGTGAACAAACCAGATCACGGCGTCGTTTTACTGGGCGGAAAAGAAGATGCGGAGATTTGCAAATTCATTGAAGGCAGCTGTAAAAACTCAACACCCGCAGCCCTCACACGCCTTGTAAATCTAGCGGGAAAAACCAGTCTCCAAGATCTGCAGGGAATCTATCCTTATCTGCACGCGGTAATCTCAAACGATAGCTCACCCATTCACTACGCATCGGCATTTAACATACCAACCCTTGCTATCTTTGGCGCGACCGTCCCTGCCATGGGATTTGGCCCACTTGCCGAGAGGAGCCAGGTCGCACAAGTTGATTTAGGATGTCGGCCATGCGGAGATCATGGTCACCGACAATGCCCGCTAAGACACTTCAAATGTATGAACGAACTCTCAGTCGACGGAGTTTTAGATAAGTTTGCTGCCTTGATGGTTTAATTTGCCGTCAATCCGTAAGACTGATTCGGGGACGCGATTGCTCAAGGCTTTCTCCGCCCTGCCACTGTAAATCAGCTTCATCAAGATAAGGAAACTTGGGGCTATTTTTTGGTGGCGTTACCGAAACAGATTCAAGCGGTAAAGTCCGGCTGACCAGAAACTTCAAAAAGGCCCCAAATGAATCCTCGGCCAGTGCTCGCCCGCCGAATGATGAAAGCTCTTTTTTGTTGAGTAAACCATCTTCGATGGCAAAAAGTCCTGATTTTTTGTCGCTTTTTCCCGCGTCAATGATCAGATAATCATCCACTAATAGATCCGCTAACACCGATTTACTCGCTTCATCCCAATCATTTTTTTGGTCAAACCCATCAACCTTTGTCAGCCGCTCCATAGCCCGATCCCGATAGGCTAGTCGATTCGTTTCAGAAGTTTCAAACGGGCGCTCCGCCTTGAAAAGGCCAAAAGTTGCCGCATCTTTGGTAGAATCGTCCGCCACAAACATATCAACACCCGGGCGCCCGATTCGGTCTAAAGATTTTTGCCGACCATCGTTGGCTGTCGTATAACTTTGCGCTGCTATGCCCACTAGCTTCACAGTACGCCCAAAAATCTCTTCTAAATTAAACTCCAAAACAATGCTCAAGACATTCGCCCTGGTCGCTGATTTCTTGGCGGAAAGAAGGCTTTTTTGTTTGCCAAGCGCCTTTCTGGCCACGTCCAAGTTCGCAACGTAAGAATCTCGCCTGATACCGTGATAAAAGCCGACTTTATTTGTTGTTATGACCTCGCCAAATTTTCCAGAGACTTCTCCAAGGCGCGGAAGCGAGCAAGAGCCTCGATGCTTTGATAGTTCTTTTGGAGTCTGAAACCAACACATGATTACTTTCTCGCCAAAGTCCCTCGCCTTTACTTTCGTGTCTGAACCCTGCCTTTCAGTTTTTAGTTCCCGTAGATAGAAAATATAATTGACCCGGTCGGAAAAAAAAGACTGCTCCCCGGGTAGGGTCTCTGTATTCAACACAAGAGCGATATGGCCCGGCTTATTCGCTGATGGAAATACATACAAATCCGTCAAATCAGATACCGCTTCCATAATCTTAACTTTTTCACCCGTGGGATCATGGCGCAAATCACTGACCGCACGCGGACTGACCGTACGACAGCTTGTGAATGCAAGGACTAGAATCGTAAAGCTTATAATTTTACTAGAGAGCACGATTTCCCCCATTATTTTGCTTCGACGCAAAAGACCGGTAATTTCTTAGAATAACAAGCGACTCTAATCGAGTCAAAGATGAGACCTCCAAAGGTTAGAAATATCAAATTTAATTTTTCTTGCTTCCTAACGGTTTGCGAACTTTTCGCCGGCTACGATAACAATCGTCAACGTGATCGTCTACCAGCCCACAAGCTTGCATGAAAGCATAGCAGATGGTTGACCCAACAAATTTAAACCCTCGGCGCTTTAAATCCCGACTCAAAGCATCTGATTCGGGCGTGCGCGCAGGGACAGCAGCAAGATTCTTTCTCCGCCTAACAATAGGTTGATTGTCGACAAACTGCCAAATATAGCGTGAAAAACTACCGAACTCCGCTTGGACCATAAGAAATGCCTTGGCGTTAGTGACGGCTGACTTGATTTTGAGCCGGTTACGTACCAATTGCTGATTCTTCAATAGCTGATTTTGTTTAGCTTGATTAAATCGTGCGACTTTCTTCGGATCAAATTGTGCGAACGATTTTCGGTAAGCTTCTCTTTTTTTTAGAATCGTAATCCACGAAAGGCCTGCTTGAGCACCCTCGAGAATTAAAAACTCGAACAAAATCCGGTCATCATAAATTGGCCTACCCCACTCACGATCATGATAAGCCTCGTACAGACTGCCCACAGCCCACCCACATCGTGGCAATGCTCGAAGTTTTATCCCCATCTCTTCCCCCAAATTCTTACACCAAATGCCGCAACCACAGCCTTTAAAGCTGTTTCCTATTAGCAGTAGCTAACCCACCGATATGAGCGGTCTTAAAATATTTCCTCGAGACCTATTCGCAGCCCGCCGAAACCCTCTTTTACCCCTTTTAAAGGAAAGCAAATGCGCTTCGTTACACATACAGGAATGCTAATCTCGTTGACCGTCAATGTCTTCAGTTGTGGCGATCCACAATTCTCCGGCAACGAAAAAAAAATACAGTCAACCGAACGCAAGCCCAAGGAAAAACCGGCAACTGAAACGAAGGCCATCGAGCCAAGTGTCATTATAGGAGCTTATCTCACCTGTCAGAATGTGGAAAACCCTAATCCAAATCATTCGTCCTACGGTTGCGCCATGATGTCCCAAAATGATACCAAGCTCATCCCTCCAGCCGATCTTGCTTTGGACTTTGTGGCGCAGTCGGACCTCAAATTCTTTGGACCAAAACTGCAAACGGCCTCAAGCCCTTTTCATGTCATCTTTGAAATTCCAAACTTCCTTTCCCAAGACTTGATTTTTGGCGCAGGTTTCAGGCCGTCCTCAGGGACAGCAATAAGCCGCCAAGCCATCGACATGCCTTTCCATATAAAAATAAAAGCCCCCAATACGCCTGTGTTCACTGTCGATCGCTCCGGCGAGCTTAAATCAGGCACTGTTCTAAGGGCGCTTAATGTTCCTTTCGGACATACGGTCCACTGGACCTACACAAATGATCTGTCTGAAACTCTGAATAATCCGACTTGTGACTCTAAAGAATTTGGGGAACCCAATAATGAGATCGTCCTGAACAAAAACATTAGGTTCCGTGCGATTGTCTGTTCTCCCAAAGCTGCATTACCGAACGGAGGACTTCGATTGAGCTCCTTGGTACGGGAACTCGAATTTACAATCCCCGTAAATAAATGCGCTTGTCGGAAGTGAATGTAGACTTTTTGTGCAGCCGGGGCGGAAACAAGGGCACAATTTAGTTTTTGGGGTTCAATCTTAAGATTTTGCGTAGTTTCTAGTCAAAAATATTGGGATAATCCTCAAAGATTTAGCCGACGTTCGGCTATGTTTTGGGAGGACAAAACTCATGTCAAACGAAGCACTCGTAAAGTCCCTAAAAGAACTCGCCAACTTTGAAGACATCATTAACTTCAAACGCTACCCGATCAAAGATCTATCGACGCCTGCGGCTCAAGAGCTGCTTAAGCATTGTCGCAAATCAATCGCAGACCTGGGCGCCTGTGAGATGCCTGATTTCGTCACACCGAGAGCGTTAAACTTACTGCAAGAAGAAAGCAGAGTCCTTGAAAAAGGTGCCTTTTTCAAACCTGTCGCAGGAAACGCCTATTTAGCTCCCAGTGACGACAAACTGCCAAAAGATCACCCCATCAACATGACGGAGACCACCCGGGTCGGAGTGATCGCCTATGATCAATACCCTGAAATTTCATTACTTAGACGTATCTATGAATATGACCCACTCATGAAGTTTGTCGGAGCCATCATGCAACTTCCCGCCATCTACCGCTACGGAGATCCTATGGGTGGGTTAAACCTCGCTGTTATGGTGAAAGACGACTATCTTCGCTGGCATTTTGACCAAACAGATTTTGTGACATCCCTGTCAGTGCAGGAATCAGACGCAGGTGGTGAATTTGAGTACGTTCCACTTATTCGAAGCGAAAAATCAGAAAACTATGATGACGTCAAAAAACTTTTAAAAGGCGACAACTCAAGAGTTATTCGTATCAAGAATCATCCTGGTACATTGGTGCTATTTAAAGGTCGCTATTCTATTCACCGGGTCACCCCGATCCAAGGTCAAACTTCAAGACTCATGGGACTATTCGGGTTTGACTCACAGCCGAATGTTTGCAGTACGCCGCATCTTCTGGAGATGCGCTACGGAAGACAAAAACCCTTAGCCACAAAGCCAACGTTTTGAAACGAATAAAGTTTAATATCAGTGAGGATGTAAGCAGATGACAACGATGACGCCTCCCGCCCGTGACTGGGCCAAAAAATGGCTGGATCGCAAAATCACTGGCTTCGTAAATAACGAGCCACTGCCGGCTTCCGGTTCAGCATACACGCCAATGAATCCCGCTGATGGTTCACCCATTGCCTGCCACTTCGAATCAAGCCCGGCACAAGTTGATCAAGCTGTGCAGGCTGCGCAAAAAGCTTTCGCTAGCGCCGCTTGGCGAGGACTGTCACGAGCACAACGAGTAGAAAAAATCCGCGCCATCGCGTCTGCCATCAGGCAGCATCAAGCGGAACTTGCCACCCTGGAAACAATTTCAAACGGCAAGACGTACGCTGAAGCATTTGTAGACGACCTTCCAGAGAGTGCCGACGTGTTTGATTACTATGCTGGCTGGGTTGATAAACTCTACGGCGAAACAAGCCCGGTCGCTGAGGGTTTTTTAAATTTCACGAAAAGAGAACCCGTTGGTGTGTGCGCTTTAGTTGTCCCGTGGAACTTCCCACTGCTACTGGCGTGCTGGAAAATTGCGCCAGCCCTCGCTATGGGTAACACGGTGGTGGTCAAACCTGCTCCACAAACATCTTTGACCATGGTTCGTCTCGCTGAAATTATTCGCGAACGAAAAATACTACCGCCAGGCGTATTCAATGTGGTCTTGGGGGCAGCTACCACTGGTGATGCCCTGACACGTCACCCTAAAGTCAATAAAATTTCGTTCACAGGCGGAACATCCACCGGTCGCTTTGTACTCAAAGCCTCCGCGGAATCAAACTTAAAGCCTGTGACTCTTGAGCT
>JBIJBX010000223.1:0-4383 GCA_044344995.1 Oligoflexales bacterium
TCTGACTGTAAAGATGCATTCGAAGACTGTCCTGATTGCTGACCGTTGCCTTGCGTTTGCGCCGGTATACTTTGCTGTTCTTGTCCCTGCTGCTGACTCTGCTGACTTTGTTGCACATTAGCCTCACCCATCTGACCCGAAGCCGCGTTTGAAGCGCCAAATACGCCGGCATCGATTGTGGGAACTTCGGAAGCGCCGGTTGCTCCGCTTGTAGAAGCCGAGCTTGATCCTAAAATGGTCGGTGTGACCATGATCAAAAGATCTTTCTTCGAGTTTGATTTATCCTTAGAGCGAAACAACGCACCGATCAGCGGAATGCGCCCCAAAAACGGCACGCCCAACTCAGTCAGCTGAACATTCGATGTGTAGAGCCCACCAATGACAGCCGTCTCACCACTTCGCTTAAGCAGGGTCGTCGATAAGGATCGAGAAGTTTTCGAAGTTAGAGCGGTGCCCGCAGCATCTTTAGGGTCGTCTCCCGTAATATTTAGTTTCATCTGGACCGCGCCGTCTGCTGTTATATGAGGCGTCACTTTAAGCACCAACTCATATTTAATTTCAGTTGGCGCGCCCGCTACGGCACCAACACCTGCAGTTGCAGGAAAGAAGTCGGTTGTACCAGCTCGCATTTCCGCATCTTCATTATCCTGAACAACAACATCTTGTGTCTGCAGAGTTTCCGCCATTTTCTTTGTTTCATAGGCCTTTAATCTTAAATCCAATGCAACAAAATTATTAATCGATCCAAGTTTTACGGCCAAGCTGCCGCCTGGAGTCTTTGCCCCACCTGGATCAATTGCAAACATGGAGTTGATGGAATTGGGAAATGGCAAAGATCCAAAACCAAGCCCTCGACCAGCGTCCAAATTAAAAGGCGCATCCCATTTAACGCCCAAGCCGTCGGCGTTAGTTTTACTAAACTCGACCAAGCGAGACTGAATTCTAACCTGAGGTGTTTGAGTATCTAACCGCTCCAACAATGTCTTTACTGTGCTGAGGAAGTTCGGAGTTGCCTCAACAACTAAGGAATTGGAACGCGTCTCTGCTTGAACTTTGAACCTTGAAACACTGCGCTGTTGCACAGCATTATTTTGGTCCGCTTTTGGCAACATCTCTCGCACCATCGTCGCGGCATCCGTCGCTTTTAGATAACTCAGGGGCATGATCATAACTTTAGTGGGAACCAGTGCTTCCGTTGCCTGGCGAGCTTTTTCTGCTGCCTCATGATCTTTTGCAAAATTCTCTAGAAAATCAATTCGTACCAGCCCGGTGGAAAGCTCCTGCATACCAAGCCTGTTGGACTCTAACACAGCTTTCAACGCGACATCCCACGCAACATTTTTTAGGGAAATACTCGTCTTTTTACTTGCAGCCTCTGGCGAAATAATAAAGTTAATATCACTCTCAGCCGCAATCATCTTAATCACCTGACTGACTGGGGCATCACGGAAATCAAGGCGCATCACTTTTTTGGAGCTTGGTACCGCACCCGAGGTGGAATCAACACCAACTACATCTGTTCCGGCGGGCTGTGCCGTGGACGGCGCCGGTAACTGATTTGCACTATCACTAGGCTGACTTGCTTCTCCTAAATCCATCGGCATATCTTCAATCAAGTCCGCAGCCGCGTTCCCGCCGGCAGGAATATCCGAAGAAAAATTCGCCTGAGCAACTCCATTGACTGTATAACGAGTCTCATTAAACTCGAATGGTGTGTCGTTTCTTAGCAGTTTATCACCCTCAGCCCCTTTATCCTCTGGCACCAGTTCATTGCTGTCGTCGCTTCGTGGCACCAATTTTTTCGCTGATTCCGGACTGCTGTTTTTAAACGCCTCTTCGCCAGGATTGTCGATATATGGAGTAATTGCAGCTTCTTCACTACTTGCTGCCTTATCAATCACCGGCATGCCCTCGATAGGAGCATCCTCGACTACCTCTGCGGTAGAAACTGGCAATTGAGCCGCAACTGGGGCAAACCAGCGATCCGGTATCACGAAGCTTAGCATTAAACTGCTACCTTTCGTGACAGCTGTTGGTTCGATTTCATCACGCAGCGTCATCACAATATCTGTATGATTAAATGTCCGGTCATTTCGCATTCGAATATAGGCTACAGGCGAGCGAAACTCAGAGGCATCAATATCCCGACGAACTTTTGAGCGAAGATTCGTGTTCAGGTACCTGACGACCATCTCGACCTGACCAGCTCGGTTTTTTTCCTTGAAAATTTTGTAGACTGGCGACCCTTCGGTCACGATTTGCACGTCAAGCTTTTTTTCGTCCTTGTTGTAATTATATCCAACCCACGTCAAGACACCCTGGGGATTGCCCGTTGCAGCAGTGGACAAGTCTGACACTCCAACTGGTTTATTGACGGAGCTTTCTACAATTGCTGACTCTGCCACTGGCGACTGGGGTAATGATGTATTGTTAGTCTCAGTTGCTTGTTGTGGCATCAAACTTGACTGCAGGGCCGAATTTAGCGGAACTGAATTTCCCTGTCCGTTACCACCAATAGCCAGTTGGTTCCCGTTACTCTGGACTGGAAGATTGGCCAGCCCAAGCTCGTTAGCATTGCTAGCACTGCTATTCACGTTGACGGAGTTCCCAGCATTTATTGCATCGTCTGCGTTGGCACTTGCTTCTGAATTTAGGTCCCCCAAATTTTCGTTTGCAGTGAAATTGCCATTGTTTGTCACATTTTTAGCTGTCTGGCCATTTGCTTCATTCACGTTCGCACCATTCGAAGCTTCCTGATTCGATGACTCCCCATTAACCGAGGCACCTTGCTGACTGTCGTTCCCAAGGCTCTGGGAATCAGATTGTTGCGGCGTGGCACAGCGCGAGAGCATGGCAACAAGAATCGTAGCCACCACCGTGATACTAGGGCTTAACCGGCAATTAATAAACGGGCTATACTTCATTTTTTACCCCCTGACGATGGAGTTTTCGATTCCTGGGGTAGCACACCAACTTCAGGGTTGCTCCCATCTTTTTTAATCTGATCCACCGTTTTAGATATTGATGGTTTTCCTTCTGATACCGCTGTATCTACTTGCGGATCCATCACACGTTCAACAGTCTTAAGCGTTCCAGGTGAGCCACCGGGAACGATGACAGCTGAGTTACTAATAAGGGAGTCGCTGTTGCTGTTTTTTTGCAGGTCGGGCGCCACCAACTCTGGCTGGGTTGCGCCAGGTCGCAGAATCAGCCTACCACCAACCTTCTCGAGCGCAGTTTTTTCGACTGGCAAATCACTGCCCATATGTAGCGGCACATCACGATATTCACGCGTTCCATCAAATCGCACCGAGAATTCACGCACAATGACAGACTCCGGATTAATTGACATGATTCGGCCACCGCTATTACCGACTGGATCGCCCAACTTCGCCTCGATTCCCTGGGTGGCAGGCGTGCCGATCAAGGCCTTCCAGAGATGCGTATCCGTCTCCCAAACGCCGATGACCGATAATTGCGAAAGCGCGAAGGCCTGCAAGGGACTCACAATTGGAATTTCTACATCATTAGGGCTCAACTCACGTTGACGCGCAATTTGACCGGTCAAGACGATTTCTGGCACAAATGGATTCTTGCGCCTGGCACTTGAGTACCGATAGTCAATTGTTGGCTCAATAATATCCTCAACGCGCAACGTTTTAGACACCGCGTTGGACGAATCTTGATCGTCGTACCTTTTATTAGTGCTATCCCACACCGGCTGATCCCCATCGGATGTGGTCGGCTTAGTTGCAGCATCAGCAGCCACTTTCGCTTCAGACATGGAAGCAGATTTATCGGCTGACGCAACAACCGATATCTTTGATGGTTTTGGCTTGGCGCGATTCGCCTTGACTGCCTGCCCAGATGCAAGATCCATCCTTCGTTTGAGTGGTACCACTTTAGATTTTGATAATCCTAAATTTGATGCTGGAAGGGCGTGCTCGATCTTCGGCACCGGCAAAGCGCCCGCAGGCTTATCAATATTTGACGCCTCAAGCCTAAACGGGACACCGAGAAAAATCGCGGCTTGCATCAGAATGAAATTTCGATTGTTAAGTAACGTGCTCATTTGGGCGCCTCCGCCGGATTGCCGGATCCGCCCTTGGCCGCGTTACTTTCCGCGGTTGGCGCTTCAAGTTGACCGGCATTTCCCATTGGGTTCTTGGCACCAGCTAAAGCAAGCTTGTAGAGAGAGAGGTCGGCATCTAGTTTTAGACGCAGTAATTCACGTGGCCTTCTCGCCTCAAGCTCAGCTCTAGCAACCTCATCCATCACTTGAGATTCATTAGCCACCGCGATGGATCCTGGATCTTGCTCAAGCACACCTGCCTCGCGCCTCAAATTCCAAGATTTTAAATATATGCGAGCTTTCAAGCCCGC
>JBIJBX010000224.1:0-4367 GCA_044344995.1 Oligoflexales bacterium
ATCAAGTCATGGACTGGACTTTGTCAGTTCACGCGATAATTTCGCCGTTCCATAGCTTTTTCAAAAAGGCATCCACACGCATAATTTCGATCCCCTCGACCTTGCGGGGACGCGGCTCAGGGCAGTTGGGGACATTCACCTGGTTGACTATTGATTGACCAGGTCATGGACCGGATTTTATTAGTTTACGCGACAACAATGCGCTCCAACCGACTGATTTATCAATTCGCATTAAGAATACCCATCCAAAAGGACGGGTCATGTATGCTGGATGTCGTGCGGGGGATTCGAAGTTTTAACGGCCAAAATACTTTCCCTCAAAACCAAGGGATTACTGCTCTGTTTGACGCAGCTGCGCCATAGTGTTTCGAAGGTAAGTTCCGATTTCGATTACGGGAACGGCAACGGTAGCGCCTCTATCCAAGGCTATCGTCTCAGTGCCGGCAAACGCCAAAATTTTTTTTGTTTGTTTTGGAAATACTTTTAGGGCTTCTCGGTCCAAATCAAATGATTTCACATTGTGATGAGCCAATTTTGCCTCGACACAGATTATTTGATCACCCGACTGTATTATAAAATCGATTTCATTCTTTTCTTTGGTCCGCCAGGTAAATATCTTCCAATCAAGCAGAAAATTGTCACGAGTTTTCACTAGCTCAGAATATACGAGTGTTTCAAATAGCCCTCCCGCCTGGGATGAATTCCAAAGACTATCTTCACTGGCCTGGCTCTGAAGCCTGGCACAGAGACCGGTATCCATAAAATAGAATTTTGGCATTTTCACAACACGTTTACTTAAGTTCGTATGAAATGGTTCGACGAGAGAGCAAATTCCATTTCGCTCCAAAAGTCCAATCCATGACTGAACGGTCTTCTGATCAACGCCTGCCGTGTTGGCAATCTCACTGACATTCAAAAACTGTCCAGTCCGTGCCGCAAGTAACCGAAGGACATCGTTAAACGAATCAAGTTTCGTGACGCCTGCGGTGAGAGCGACATCCTTTTCAACGTAACTACGTACATAGTCATTGTAATAATCGTATGGATTCAAGTCTGAACGTTTGTACAACTCTGGCATGGCACCACGAAACATCAAAGTTTTGACAGGTAACTCTGGCGACGCTTCTTTTATTTCCGCTAAAGAGAGCCCGTGCAGAACAAACGTGCTGCATCGACCCGCAAGTGATTCCCGGACTTGGTCATCGATTAACATCTTGTTTGAACCAGTAAGGTAGTAGGATGTTTTTGACGCCTGATCACCCCCAGCTCGAAGGTTTTCTCGACGCGAGTGATCGATGCGTTTTTTAATTTCAGGAAAAATATTTGGAGCATACTGGGCCTCATCGATCAGACATGGCAACGTCGCTCCATCAAGAAAAAGTGCTGGGTCTGCCTGGGCCCTCTCGCGCAACCCCAGGTCATCAAGAAACATGCGACTTCCTAAGGGAAAGAGATCTAGCAATGTTGTTTTACCAACCTGCCTTGGGCCCCAAAGAAGGAGCGCTTCCATCCGAGAGGCGGCTTTCAGAGTACCAAAAAGATGTCTTTTTACATGCATTTGGCCATTATGGATTATCATTCCAAAATAGTCAAGAAAGGATGACGGAAAGGGATAAGGGTGGGACCATATACAGCCGTGAGCTATCTAAGTCATACACCATGGACAAGAGCCACCCAACGAAGGTAGTCCTCAAATCTAAAGGCATTTGCAAGCTCTAAATAGGTCAAAGGATACATACGATACGTCAAGGTACGACCTGCCAAAAGATTTGCAGCACCTCGTTTTAACTTCCGAGCGCTGGAGCCCGTCAGAGCAAGTCGTTGGGATTGAGAGCAAGACTTCATCACCTATCAGTATGTTTTTCAATATCTTCGTAATAATCCTTAAAAGCCTTAACCACAGCCGGATCAGAGGTAGAGAAGAAAATCTCTCTCAAGCTAGTTAGGCCATTAGTTGTGAAGTTTCCGGTACCCCAGAACAAAGTCTTATCGTCGGTTAAAATTGCTTTTGCATGGGGTAAGCGCTTCGACATTTTAACTTGTTTTAGAGGGTCTTTTTTGAAAAAACCATCTTGCGTAACGTTACTTCCCACGTAGAGCATGGCTGGAATACCATCAACTCCCTCAAACCCGTTTATAATCTCTCGCTTATTAAGCTGATTGACCGTAGCCTTGACAGACGTTTTTGCGGACTTGATAAAATTAAGAATAGTTGCGGATATATTATTCCTACCAGCCCAGATCATACGATTTTTGGACTCTCGATCTGAATATAGACGACGTAGCGTGTCATCTTCGAAAAAAGCTCGGCAGCCTCTTGTGAGAGCTTCTTCGATTTCCAAGTTAAAAATATCATTTTGCTGAACATACTGTGGCATCAAACAAGACAGTCGTTTGCGATCCACACAGTAGTCAACAACTAAGTCACGAACCACCGCGAGCCAATCTTCAGCAAAGTCCAAGCTTTTACCTCGAATACCAAATTCTTGCAGCACACTCTCATCGCCAGACGTAAGGTTAGAGGACGTAAAAATAAAATCTCCATCTTGGTTGGCGACCACTGCTCCTTTGACGTGATGAGACGTAGTGTGGCGAGGGGTACTATAGGCTGGAATAATTATAAACCTTTCATCGCTAGACTGAGTGAGATCTCTTGGCTTTCGCCTTGATCCAGATAACCAAACGTGAAGATCCCCGATGAGGTAAGCTTTAATATTGCGGGCTTTAAAATGCTCTTTTAAGAGTTTTAATTGTGATAAGGACCACTGCATGGTGGAAATAACTATGGTTGTGTCTCGCATGGAGTTTGTCATCTTTACGATCTCAGCTGCCATATTTGATCCAGGCTCTCGCCAGGACGAAACGTAGCCCAGGCTGTCGTAGTTATTTTTACTAAGATCTGCTGGCGGGTGGTCTTTGGAAGTCACGCTCTCAGGACTCGCGTAGCAATACTGGGGTAAAGACGGCGCTTTCTTATAAAACACGTCGCGCCAAAGACTCCAATGCCAGCGGTACGGAATTTTAAGAGAGCAGCGGTCAGAATTACTACAGGCTGGATAAACCTGTGATGCGTCCATCAAAGAAAGCCTAGCCTCATTTGTCTTGGAGGCTAGTAGCCGAACTGGCGCAAACTTTTCCCATCTTATGTCACTCGCTTCAAGCGTCGAAATCACCCAGGCCCGACAAGAATCCACCTCGTCTAACCAACCAATTCTTGGAAACGAAAACTCTACAAGCGTGACCCACTCGCCATTTTTTTGGGGATCACGCATCTGAAGAGTGGCTTTTCGAGTAGTCAGATCCTCGTCACAGTTTAAAACCACGTCTTGAGAAGGTTCTTGCGCGCTAGCCAAACTAGTGAAACTCAATTGACACACCACGCAAGTAAGAAACTTAAGAAAAATCTTATGGATATTTTTTTTTGGTCTAAAGAATTTCATTAATTTATTTTTCTTATCCGGCGGTGACAAGATTAAATTCCTATTTCAAAATAAGATTATAATCGTATGATCCCCAGAAATCTCGAATCATAGCTTTTATTTGTAAGCATTAGTATAAGTCAAATAAGAGCCGTCTGGCAAAACCTGACTGACGTAAGCGCGTCTTAGTACTTCAAACGATGTTTGCTGGGGCCGTCCCGATGAGGATAAATGCCCGAGTTCAGCGCTGGAAACGGCGAAAGAAGTTTGTATGAACTGGCTGACGTAATTGTCCCTATCCACCGCTGTCTAAGCTCGTTTTCTCCTGATTTATTCTTTACGTATTCGTTACTTACTATGTTCGTGGCGGACATGGCCTAAGAACCGTTATGTCTTTTGGCCATGAAACGCGCCTCATCTTCCAAAATTTCCTGCCCCCACCACATGCCGCTGCCAGGGCATACGCCTGCACCCGTCAAAGCTAAAGGCTCATTTCGGCGTGAATCTGACGGAGTCAGGCTAAAGAGATTTTTTTGCTACGAGTGCCAACGAAGCTTTTCAGAGGCGACCCTCGCGCTGGAATATCGCCAGCGAAAGCGTCACATAAATAAATTTCTATTTATTTTGCTTGCCTCCAATAACTCCATGCGAAGATCTGCCATCATTGCATCGGTGGCGCGAAAAACTGTCGACCGCAGGCTCGAGTACTTTTCTAAGGTATCCGAACGCTATCAAAAAGATCTTTTAACGAATCTTCCCCAGGTGAAAGAGATTCACTTTGATGACATGGAAACATCTGAGCACACCAAGATGAAACCTTTGGCCGTAACTCTTGCGGTGGAGCATCCAAGTCGGCTGATTCTTTCATTTGATGTGGCAAGCATGCCGGCCAAGGGCCTTCTAGCTAAAAAATCTCGTAAAAAATATGGCCGACGCCCCGACGAACGA
>JBIJBX010000225.1:0-4346 GCA_044344995.1 Oligoflexales bacterium
AATGATTTTTAATGTGCCCCGATGACCTTCTGGGCGGGCTATGTGAGTCAGCCGGGTCGCGCCAAAAAGAATTATTTTCAGCAGGAAATAGGCAAATGCCAAAATGTTTGCACCCAGCCGAGGGCCTCTTGATCATTGATGAAAGTTCATGGGTCTGGCCATTTTGTAAAAACATTGCTCAAGGGGCTGGCTATACGGCTCTAAAAGTGTCCTCCAACATCGAGATCAGAGAAAACTGGTCACGCCTTCGAAACGCGCCCTTTATTTTGATTCATTGGGAAAATCGAATTAGGCCAAGTGGCTCGCTAATTGAGGAACTCCTCGAAGTGGATGACAGTGCTGATCCAACTAATAGACTGATTGTTGTCACCACAGACCCTCTGCATGAGGATGTTATTTACTTCAGCGAACTTGGCTTGTGTCGCATCGTGAGGCTTCGCAATCGCGAAGACGAGCTAAAAAAGGCATCGATTGAGTTAAAAAGTCACTTCGAGGCCATTAAAAATCCGACGCCTGACACTGATACCTCTTGGCGCCAGTTACGCCAATCTATCGAACGCCTCAAAGCTGGTGAAAGCGAGGTTGTAATCGCTCAAATTCGCGATCGACTCGACCGTCTTGCGGCGCAGAACAGTGGCTCCCCCGCGCGCAAACTCGAAGCGGAAGCGGCCCTTTGTTTGAAAACAAATGAACCTGAGAAGGCCAAGCAACTGGCACTTATGGCACTCGAAAATAATCCAAATTTTTTTCGCGCATGGAACACGTTAGTGTCGGCAACGATACTTGCCGGAAAACACGAGGACGCCTACGCCCTTCTCCAAAAGCTGCAGCTCCGAAACCGCGCTTCCGTAAAACGTCTGAGCACAATCGGGCATGAACTTATCGCGCTTAAGGACCTTGACAAAGCGGAGCATTTTTTTAACTGCGCGATCGATCATGACAAACTCAACTCTGACGCCCTCAATGGACTTGCTGAAATAAATTTTTTAAAAAATGAATTGGATACTGCCAAAAATCTTTTAGCAAAATCAAATCGCTCTAAAGATGTCGCCATCAAGCTGAACACCAAAGGCATTGAAATGGTCAGGCGAAAAAACTATCAAGATGCTTTGACACATTACACTAACGCGCACTACATTTTGCCAGGGACATCAGAAGGCCATCAAATTTTTTATAACATTGCCCTCGCCTATGCGAAGTGGGGAAAAACCGAGACGGCCGAAAAATTTTTAAAGCTTGCGCTGATCAAGAAACCTGACTACGAGCGTGCCACAAAACTGCTTGAAAGAATCGCAAGTTACCCATCTGAAAGCGACCAGGATCTCGAGATGAGTCACCAATCCTAGATAATCAGCCCATCGCACGCCAAAAAAAATCCAGGCCTGCTTAGCCCCTCGAATTACGCATTAAATAGGCTTGCTGATTTCGCAGATAGCGTACGATATTTTGATTAGCCTGCTGCTCCCGCAAGCGACCAATCTCTTCCTCTATTCCCTGGATACGCTCAGCCTGATTCGGTCTGGCATAAATTTCATCAAGAATACAGTTGAACTCATCTTTTTCATCTTCGGTCAAACCAGAGGTGTTCGTATATTTATGATAGTCGGTGACCGCCTGAGGCTCTGTATCAACGACGACAGAGCCGTCATCGTTTTTTTGCACGACGACTCCTGGGCTTGCGAAGCTGCCTGTACGCGTCACCAGGTCACCAATTTGAAGAGTTTTAAGCGCCGACATCGAAGCCCTCTCGTTTCAGATCAACGGACCTTCAACTCATCTATAGTAAAGAAGCGTGGCTTAACGCCTTTGGTATGCATGAGGTGCCGCAACTCGCCGTCAAGGTAGCTCACGAGTCTGCCGTTTTGAGGGTCTGATTTTAGATCGTCTATGAGGGCTAAAAGTGTTTCTACCCTCTCTGTAGCATCTGGAGTAGCGCGAATTTCATCCATAATTTGATTGAACTGCTCACGGTGCTCAGGCGCCATGTCATTGTGCAAGCCGTGTCGTGTGTTCGACTGAAATGCCGCATAATCCCTATCTAATCGGACTGAGGAACGACCCTCCTCCTTGCCAACAACCGTGGCTGGAGACGCTGAGGACGTGAATACGGTGTCACCGACCCGAAAGCCCATTTTGCCCCCTTTTTAGCCGCCAAAAACGACTACCTACCCTTATCTTAGCGAAACCCAATCGTAAGCACAAGTGAGCGTAATTACACATTTTTTACCTATTTTAGGGGGCATTTTTTGCCCACTCCCGCAAAACTGACCCCCGAGTGCCCTAAAAAAGAGTAAAGAATTTAGGCCACCAGCCGAAGAGCTATAGAAAGCCTGAGGGACAAGCCTTTGGGCGGTATATGGCTTTGGGAGGCGTGCTGGTCAGGCACTAGGGGTTATGAGCATCATCCATCTAGACAACTTTAAACAAGCGAAGCAGCGTAGCTTCATGAAGCGTTATCGATCGCGCTTGGACCAGTTTATCCGCGCTCGTGTCCAGCTTGACTCCCGAGGCGATCTCCTTCGCATTGCTGAGTATGAACATGTCAAACGTTCAGCGCGCCCTGAGCTTGTTTGGGATTACGTTGAGATGCGCGACGTGATGCTCGATTTTGTCAGTACACACGTAGCCTCTGAGATATATGAAGAACTGCGCAAACAGTTTTGGTTCGATGATTCAGTGATTTCTCGCGACATGGTTGCTGAACGCTGTCTAAGTTTGATGATACTGGGGCCAGGCGCCCTTGCAGCTGAATAAATAATTTATCTTACAATAAAAAATCAAACAGCTTTGCCAATGGCAGCGCCAGCATAAAGAATAATTTCTGCTGGTCAGACGCGCCACCTATGAGAACATTCAGCGGCGACTTCTCCTCCTCAAAAAGTTTCTTTGAGGACTGTAATCTGCCATTAATGTCATTGATCATTTCAGCTGCTAGTTCCGGCTGATTCCGACAAATTACCATCAATTCTGAATTCAAATTGGCTGACCTCGGATCGACATTATAAGTTCCAATTACAATGTGCTTCCTATCAATCACCGCACGCTTAGCGTGAACTCCCCATCGGTCTGCGGTACCAGGAGCAATCAATACGGGCGCAAGCGGCGGCTTACCATCATAAAGTCTGACGTCGATTTTATTTTCAGCTAAACCTTTCAGCGTAAAAGTCATAGCCGACACCGTATAGTAAGCGTCCGTAGACGCCAAACTATTGGTTAAAAACGTTTGCCGTATTCCACGCTCTGCCATCTCCCGTAACAAACTCATGCCATCAGGACGGACTATGAAATAAGGACTCTCGCCAAGGACCTCCTCCTTGGCTTCACCCAAAAACTCCACTAAACGGCGAAAGACCTGACGATTGTATGATGGAATTCCACTGTAGTCAGTCACGAACACAATATCGTTACAAGTATGCTCTTTCCTGGTCCTATCGCTTGCCTTAGTCGCCGCATCTATTTTTGGCAAGATATCCGCAATCTCTGTGAATTTAAAAAAATTCTCATCAAAAACTGTATCGGAAGGTTCTACACTTGACGGATCTGTCGCAAAGTCCGAACTCCAATAGAAGAAAAAACTGGTTCGCATGGTCTTTACCAGACGGCCACGGACTAAAATATCACTGTCGAGGAAATTATAGTGAGGCGACAAATTAAAATAGTCATTGCCAATATTGCGCCCACCCGTGATGGCACTGACTCCGTCGACCAAAAGTAATTTACGGTGACTGCGGTGCTGGGAACTCACAAAGCGAAAAAGACTCGATGTATTGTAATACCGCACCTGAATGCCGTGCTGTTTTAATGTTTGAGCGTATGACGGGCCTAACTTAAAAACGGGGGCCGCGAAGTCCACGAGAATCTTGACCTGAACTCCACGATCGGCGGCTGCAATTAATTTCTGCGTAATAAGTTGAGCAGACAAATCAAGTTCATAAATAAAAAACTCAAGCTCAATTGAGCTTCTTGCCTCATCAATTAATTCAAGCCGCCGCTTCAGACTGATTAAGCCATCATTAATCAGCTCGATGGTGTGCGGCTCAAGCGAACGCTCATAAACAGGATCGACCTTCAAGGCCGCAGGCTTATCGTAGAGATCTCCCCACCAAAGAAAAGTCGCCAGGACCGAATACACCAACAGCACAAAGCCAAGCGTCAGGCCAACAGACCAAATTAAAATTTTAGTCACGGAATACTTCAAGTTGGGTGCTCTAAAAATTTTTAAGAGGGCAACCACCGCATTTTACTGCCGGTAGCTAACCCTCTTAATATTCTACCCAACAAGGGCGCGAGCGTCACTCTTCCCCAACGTTATTTTGTACGGGACGATCACTTTCGATATTCCCGTC
>JBIJBX010000226.1:0-4339 GCA_044344995.1 Oligoflexales bacterium
ACCACCCGGACACATTTGCATAACTCCGAAGCAAACCAACACTATTCCAAGCAGTGTTGGTACCAGTAGAATTAGTCTACGTGTGATGTAGGTCAGCATATTATCCCACTCACAGTGCTAAAGACTTTTGTTTGCTTTGATAGCATTCTGTAGGGACGTCGCGTTGGTCGCGTCAAGCCAGCCGTAGCGAACAATAAAGTCTTCGGGCTGGTATTGCATGGGCTTGTCAGACGGGATGCCGAATTTGTTCCACCAAGATACTCGGTGCGACGTAATATACCAGTTCGGGACCATGATGTAGCTAAACCAAAGTACTCGGTCTAGAGCTCTGGTGGCAACGACCAACTCTTCGCGACTTCTGGCGGCGATTAGTTTCTCTACCAGTGCGTCGACGGCGGGATCTTTTAGTCCCATGTAATTTCTGCTCTCGGACTGGCTGGCTGAAACACTGTGCCAGTAGTCTCGCTGCTCATTGCCCGGCGATTCACTTTGACCAAAGGGAGCACTTATCATGTCAAAGTCCCATTTCTCAACCCTTTTGACATAGTTTGCGTCGTCTTCAGTTTTGACAGAGACTTTGATACCGATCTTGTCAAGTTGCGCGACAAAAGGTTCAACCACACGGGCCATGACCGGTGAGTCGAGTAGGAATGTAAATTCGAGCTTTTCGCCATCTTTGCCGGTTTGCACGCCATTTTTCAGTTCCCAACCAGCTTCCTTCAGGAGAGCCAGAGCCGCGGCGAGGCGACGCTTGCCGGCTAACCCTTTGCCTAGTGCGTCTTTGTTCTCGGTGAATACTTCTGGTGGAAGTGTTGCCTTAAGAGGGTTTAGAAGGGCAAGTTCTTTCGCGTCCGGCAGAGCTTTTGCGTTGAATTCGCTGTTGTTAAAAAACGAGGACGAGACTGTGTACTGCTTGTAAAATAATGTGTCGTTGGTCCATTCAAAATCAAAAGCCATGGCAATAGCTTTACGTGTTAAACGATTCTTGAAGATCGTTTTTCGTAAGTTAAATACAAAGCCTTGGCTACCTTGATTTTGCGCATGAGACCAGAGATCTTTTCGAATCCATTTTTTATCCCATTTTGCACCGGCATGATCTATAGCCCAGGCCTTTGAGGAGTTCTCTTGACGAACGTCAAAATCACCGGCTTTGAACCCTTCCATCATGGCAGTTTGATCTTTGTAGTATTTTATATAGATGGTGTCAAAATTCCATGAGCCACGATTGAAAGACTTGGATTTTCCCCAGTAGTTGGGATTCCGCGCATATTCAATGTACTTTCCAAACTCAAATGCCTTAACGATATAAGGGCCGCTTCCCACTGGAATTTGCTTGGCAAAAGATTTGGAGAACTTTTTACCTGAGGCGCCGTAAATGTGAGCGGGGATCACCGGAAGTTCTCCCATGATCAAAGGTAGTTCTCGATTAAATGTCTTAAACGTGAATTTTACTTTTGATTTGCCAAGAACTTCTCCACCCTTAACGTCGGCGTAATAGAGTCTGTACAGAGGTGGTGCCTCAGAACTCGTTAAGGTTTTGAAAGTGAAGATGACATCGTCGGCGGTGAGTGGTTTTCCGTCGGACCATTTGGCGTCAGCTGCTAAGTGGTAGGTCACTGACATTCCATCTTTTGCTACGTCGATTTTTTCCGCGATAGTCCCATAGGTGGTGAATGCTTCGCCGAGAGAGCGCATGGTTAGATTTTCAAATACCAACCCATTGCCAGCGATATCAGCCATGTAGCCTGCGCCGATGCTTTTGACCGCGAACGGGTTCAAGGAATCAAATGTGCCAACGGTGCCGAGGACGATTTTGCCGCCAGAGACGGCTTTGTCGCTGGCCCAGCTAAACTTGAGATCTGGACCAAACTTTGGTTTTGCGCCGAGAGCGAGACCGTGAGTTCCAGTTTCGCCGAGTTGAGCAAAGGCTACGTTGTGAATGCAAAGTGCTGCGATGATAAATCCAAATTTCTTAATCATATGAGCGAGATCCCTTGGAAGAATAAAATTAAAGGTCCTAACATTTTACCATGTAGGACCTCTTTTATTTAACATTCGGGGTCTTAACTTAATGCAAATGCGGTGCGACCATCTGCGGAGTCTGGGGCAGTAGCTTGATCATGCCAGAGCCCAGACATGTGTCATTATCGTAAAAAACGGCGAATTGCCCATTGGCTAGGCCAGGGTCTGGCATTTGTAAGTGAACAATGAATGTTCCATCACCTTGCGGCACAAGGTCACACTCAGTTGTTCTTGGGCCATGGCGAAGTTTCACCTTCAGTCGTAAATTCACAGGCTCGCCTGAAATCCAGTTTAAGTTAGTGGCGAGAAATTCAGAGCGCGCATTGGTTTGGAGGAGGTCGCGGTGGGATACATACAGAATATTATCTGAAAGATTCTTATCCACCACAAACCACGGCCCGCCGTGGAGCTTTAGACCCTTGCGTTGACCGTAGGTGTGAAACCATAGGCCCTGGTGGCGACCAAGTAACTTACCACTTTCCCATTCGCGAATGTCTCCAGAGTTTTCCCCGAGATGAAACTTCACAAAGTCGTTATACTTAATTTTACCAAGAAAACAGATGCCTTGACTATCTGGACGATCTTGCGTGGCCAGCCCCATGCTTTTTGCCAACGCTCGAACCTCAGTTTTTGGCATATCTCCCAGTGGAAATAAGCAACGTTTTACCTGTTCTTGGCTCAGATGTGATAAAAAATAGGACTGGTCTTTGATTGGATCAACGGCTTGACGCAAATAAGTATGACCGTTTGCTTCGTAGGTAGAAGCGTAATGCCCGGTAGCTATTCGGTCGTAGGACGAATCAATATGCTTCATGAAGGCGCCGAACTTTACGCGTTGATTACAAAAAATGTCAGGGCTGGGTGTTCGCCCCTCTTTGAGTTCGTCAATGGTATAGGCGACAACATGATCGTTGTATTCTTTTTGCAGAGGAATCACTTTTAACGGAATGTTTAACTGATCGCAGACGGATCTTACGTAGCGTAGGTCTTCCTCCCAAGGGCATTCCCCAAGGAAATGTAGCTCATCTTCTAGCCAAATTTTCAGATAGAAAGCCGTAATGTCGTGCTTGCCTTCGCGTGCGAGCAGGCCAAGTACAACGGAGCTGTCGACTCCACCAGAGATAAGTGCAGCAATCTTAATGGCAACCACCTTATTTTGATTGACCGGCAGTGATCAAAAAATAGCCAGAGTTTTTTATGATATTTTAAAACTTAATTCAACGTGTTTTAATGTTCGCGGTCGCGGTCTAACCCACTGAAATGACGGCGAACCTCATCCAGATCGACGGCCTTGGTCTGTTCCTCGAGGCCCCCCGCGAATACCTGTAAAGCTTTCATATAAGCCACTCGGTTACGGTCAGGTGGCATCGATCTTAACATCTGGGGCAACGTGGTGACATCACCTGGTAGGCTTTGAGGGATAACCAGTGCCTTGGCCGCGTAAAGGGTGGCCGAATCACCGCCAGGAAGTTTCACGGTTTCTTGAAACTCTTGCCAGACGGCGATTTCGATCATCGGTAGGCCAGAGCGGCGATGAGCCAATTCCAAAAGTTGCGGATTGATCGGCAGGCTAGGATTGACTGGAGAAACGATGCCAGGAATTTGCACGGAGTCAGACGGAAACACGATAACTCCGTCATCGCGTTTTAGACCGAACAGTAAGACGGCCGTGTTAGTCGGACAGTGAATCAGTGTCGTCATGATCTGACCTGGAGCTGAGAGGGGTGTTGAAGCCTGATGCCGTTGTGTGCTTGCGACTTGTTTCTAGCTTGCTCATGATTTGGCGGGCGATACTTTCAAGGCATTCAACCGTCCCAAAATTAGCGGTCGCAGAGGCCTCCATATCCAAGTCGCCGACAGCATTCAGTTCCTTTCTTAAAAGAGTAACCGGCAAGACTCCTTGCAGATCTCGTTTGTTATACTGAATGACCTTCGCCAGATCGTTAATATTGTAGCCTTCATCTTGTAAGATTTTACGGCAGCTTTTGAGCGCATTAACATTATCAACTAAGGACTCAACACGCGAGTCAGCCACGAAGACAAAGCCATCCACGCCCCTTAAAATGATTGAGCTAGTGCTGTGAAATAAAGTTGAGACTGGCAGTGTAAATAAGTGCATTCTTATTTGAAAATCGCCAAGCTGCCCAATGCTCAAGGGTAAAAAATCAAAATAACGTGTTGATCCATCTTGCTCCTGAAGCTCTAAGAGCCCGGACTTTATTTCCGCGGATGTTTGGTGAAAGACAGATCTTAGATTTTCGGTTTTTCCCGAACCGCTCGGTCCAAAGTATATAACTTTGCAATGAATTTCTTTTGT
>JBIJBX010000227.1:0-4302 GCA_044344995.1 Oligoflexales bacterium
TCCGCGTGCATGCTCGCCATAAAATTAAATTTCCTTGATGGCCTCGTCAGTGACCTGAAAGAGAAAAACCGGCCAACTGCTCTCGCGTTTCTGATCAAAAGCTAGTTCAGACTTGGGGAAGTAAGGATCCCAGCGATTGCTTATGGACTGAAGGCGTCTTGCGATTTCGTGGCGACTCAGTCCAAATCGAGCAGCCTCTCCTGCGAGGCTACCAAGTCTGTGACCGATGATCTGATAGTCAATTTTGCTGGCCGCTTGTGCGGTCGTGAAATAATCATTATCTGAGATCGGGGTCTCGATCGAGCTAGGAAGATTGCGATAATTACCGATAAAATCGACAAAGATTGCGCCCTGTAGGGTTTCCTCGCGGGGAATGACTAGCGCCGGCGACCGCCATTGTTGATTGCCGGCAAATAAAATTTTATTACCAGGTAGAGACGTGCCCAAAATATTGACGATATGGCGGACCATTCTGAAATTATCCAGAATCAAGACGGCTGGACGTCCAGACGATCCGACAAGCCGGGATGCCTGTGATCTGACCGCGTTCAAAATCGACTGGGGATTTTCAGGATCGTAAGATGCTTGTGAATAAGCGTAGCCGCCACCTAGCTCTTGGCGCAGCAGGTTGTACATGTCAATGTTTGCCCCCGCCGGGAATAGTGCCGTCACTGTTTTAACTTCATTATTTTTAAAGTTTTCAGCCAACCGGCTAGCCAGCCGTTTAATTGGCGGGTAGACCCGCATGGTTTGTCGCGTGATCCCAAGCTGGGCATGGGCATTTATAATAAGCGCGGGAGTCTGCGACTGATCGGCGATTTCCGTGATGGCACTGGCGTGATTGGCGTTGAGTCCTCCCACTATAATCGCCACGCGGTCTAAGTGAACCAGCTCGGCCGCACTTCTAAGGGCGTCAAATCGCTCTTTGCCAACGCGTCGTAGGACGAGTGTTTGCTCGGATGAGTAGCCGAGGTTTGCCAATTGCATTTTCATTTGGCTTAAAATTGTCTGAATGGCCTGCTCGCTTGGCGATGCTTCCGGCAAAATGACCCCCACGCGTGTATTCTTTGCCGAAAATATTTCATCGAGTTCACCAAGGATTTGCCCACGTTTTTTGAATGAGCGGCATTGCTTTGGCGTATAATTTCGCAGCCGCTCCGGCCAAGGTAGGCGAGCCCGCTGCTCGTTTGAGAGGGGGTCAAGGGAAGCCAAGAGTTTTTTGGGAATGACTTCCAGAGCGCGCACACAGTGCTCTTCGGATTTGTAGTGGCGGGCAGTCAGTACTGTTTCTGTAACTTGATTGGAAGGCGACAACACTTCGACCGAACTATTGGGACCAATGACGGCGCAGCTTGTCATGCTCATGGAACAAGCAAATAGTAAGAAAAAAAGTATTAAAAAATGCACTTTTCGCAAGATTAACCCCAGTTTAATCACCTAGTTTTAGCTCACGGTAGGCGCCTTTTTCTGTTTTTAAAGTTCGCATATCCGCGGCGGCCTGCGATTTTTTTGGTTTTTTATTTTCCGGGAATAGCGCTGAAACACCTTGATCAGCAACGTTGCCATAATCTGGATCGATCGTGACCGCCACCAGCGAACTTGGTATTGGCCAGCTGACCGCTGGCAATCCAGTAGCGACAAGTCCTTCGATAAAGCCTCTCCACATTGGTACGGCGAGGGATGTGCCACTGGCGGCGTCGCCCAATGGTGAGTGATTGTCACCACCCACCCATACGGTTGCGACGATATCTTTCGTGTAACCGGCAAACCAGTTGTCACGAGAGTCATCAGATGTACCTGTTTTACCCGCGGCGTAGGCTGCCATGTGCGCAATTGAGCTGGCGGTTCCATGGGATAAGACAGCTTGTAAGCCAGAACGCAAGAGCTCGGCGACATTTGGCGAGAGGACTTGAATGGGGTCTTGGGTCGCAGCATCATACGAATACAAAATGTTACCGTCGCGATCCTCGATCTTAGTGATGGCGTGTGACTCATGTCTCAGTCCGAGATTGGCAATCGTCCTGTAAATAGCATCCACATCAAACATCGTGGCACTAAAGCCCCCGATGGCGACGCCAGTCTCAAGCTTCATCGGCGAACGCACGCCCATCAGCTCTGCACGTTCGATGACATTTTGCATCCCGTATTTTTGGGCTAGGCTGATCACTGGCGTGTTGAGCGATCTGGCAAGGGCCTTGATGAGAGTGGCTTCAGTCATGTCGTCGCCCTTGTGGTTCTTTGGCCTGAATTTGCCAACAGCCACGGGACTGGCATAAACCAAGTCTGACCAAACCATCCCTCGTTCTAGTGCCAGGCTAAAAACAACAGGCTTGAAGACAGAGCCTGGGGATCTCTTGGCAGAAACGGCTCGGTTGAACTGGGACTCTCTGAAGTTGCGCCCGCCTACCATGGCCAATACAGCTCCCGTCTTGGGGTCACTGGCAAGAAGAGCAGCCTCAAGTCGCTCCGGAGTTTTCTTTTTGGGGTTGGAATTGATTTTGGTCTGAAGAGCATCAAGGGCTCCCAGGTTTTCAAGAACAGCTTTATTAGCGACTTCCTGGAAGTTTTTGTCGAGCGTCGTGGTGATACGGTAACCTCGATCATTCAAGACGGTGTCGTCTTCACCTAAAAGGTTGCCAACTTCACTACGAATCCATGATACGAAGAACGGGGCGATGGTTTCATTGATCGGCGTCCATGGTTTAAATTCTAAAACTTTTTGGCGCGCCGCCTCAATTTCGTCTTTTGTTGCCAATTTTGCGTCCAGCAAAGCATCGAGCACAACCTTTTGTCTACGTAGCGCACCTTGTGGATTTCGGTGCGGGTCAAAAGCACTTGGTGCCTGGAAAAGTCCAGCAAGCAGTGAAAATTCCGCAAGTGATAGTTCGTTTAGGGGGCGTCCGAAATAAACAATAGACGCGGCTCCGACACCGTAGGCCCCATGCCCCATATACATGGTGTTCAGGTAGAGCTCTAAAATACGCTCTTTCGAGAGATTTTTCTCCACGTAGTAAGAAAGAATAATCTCTCGCAGTTTGCGAGAAACTTTTTTCTCGCGCGTGAGAAGATAGTTTTTAACAAGCTGCATGGTGAGTGTCGAGCCGCCTTGTTTAAGTCGGCCGGAGGAAACGACGCTGATCAATGCTCTGAACATCGACTTCCAGTTAACGCCCTCGTGTTCAAAGAACTTACGATCCTCGATGGCCAAAAGGGCGTTGACCATGCCCTGTGGAATGTCTTTGTAAGCGACTTCCACATGAAAGTGGTTGTAGTACTCGCCGATTTTATTGCCCGCGCGATCAAGAACGATTGAATTATCTGGAATAATGGCCGCTGTTAATTTTTTAATCTGTTCATCTTCACTTTCGAAAACGCCAGCTGACCAAAAGTAAAGGAGCGACCCAGCGAACGCTGCAATTAAAAGGCCTGAAATAACAGTAAAAATTTTAGCCTTGCGTGCTGGCTCAAGAGCCACAGCCCACCTCCTGAAATAGGGCTGGACTATAGCATCTAAGCCTTCGATTAGAAAGAAGAAATATTGATGTCTTAGGGGTCATCTTTTGTTACTATCTGGAGTCTTTGGTTACAGTCATAATTCGCCGGGGTACCACCGGTTATGAGGCGGCAACTGTGCGCAGCAGAAACTTATTATTAGCGGCTTTTTTCGGCTGCATGATTATTGGCTTAGCTCATAGCCCAGCCCTGGCAGGCAATATTTTGACTGATGATCACGATATTATGCGTGTGGATATTACCGGCGGTCTCGCAAGCCCTTCACCCGGTATTACGGGTGGTGCCTCGGCGCTCTGGACAAAATACCGGGCCGATGCAGTAGGCATCGCGGCGGCTTATTCAAGGCATGAGTTGGTGGTGGATAATGCCAAACTGTCTCAAATTTATTTAGATTTTGTTTGGGAACACTCGCTTCCTCTATGGGATGGCTACTACGGACTCCGTGTTCGGGGTGCATCGGGACTTGCCCGATCGCATCGCACCATGGATCGGAATGCGGCAGAGGTGTCAGGGGAAAAGGCTAGCCGGATTGGTTGGGGGCTGCATCTCGCTTCTGGCATCAGTTTTGACTTTCCATTGGCAGATTTGATTTGGGGACGTATTGGCGTAGACATTCAAAAGAATTTTTCACCTAAAAATCCAACTTTGACGGCGGTCGTTGGTGGGGTCGCTTGGGGTGGGCAGTGGTTTGGGGTTGGTGACTGACAACCCGTATTGCAAACATTTGCTGCTTCAATTGTTTCTGGTATGATTGCCGGCAAATTTCAGTTAATTTCGAGTTATTTCATA
>JBIJBX010000078.1:0-9944 GCA_044344995.1 Oligoflexales bacterium
AACCCGGGAGCAGGTTTTGGGACTGGAAGTCGTCCTGGCCGATGGTCGCATACTCGATATGAATGTGGCACTGCGTAAGAACAACTCAGGCTACGACTTAAAACAGCTATTCATTGGCAGCGAGGGAACACTTGGGATTGTGACCAAAGCGGTTTTACGCTTGACGCCAAAGCCCCGCAATTTGCAGCTGGCGATTTTGGCAGTGGATAGCTTTGCGAACATTTTAAAAATATTACGACAATGCAGCTTGGCAAGTGTTTCGATAACAGCTTTTGAGTTTTTTACCGAGGTTGCACACAAGATTGTTTTGCAGCATCTTCCCGGCGCTAAAACCCCATTTCCCGTAATTTATTCATTCTATGTTCTCCTAGAGATCGAGCAACCGGGTGATGGTCCTGAGATGGAGATTTTACTTGAAAGACTCTTCAACGAGGAGTTGATCAAGGACGCGACGATCGCTAATAATTCGCAGCAATTCAAAGATTTTTGGGGTCTGCGTGAAAATATTACTGAATCCCTAGCTGCGCATGGACAGGTGAGGAAAAATGATATTTCCCTTGCGATTGACCATTTAAATGGTTTCGTGTCAAAGCTTGAAGCCCTTATATCCTCGATCACAGAACGCGACGTAACGCTGGTGCTGTTTGGACATATTGGTGATGGTAATTTACATATTAACTATGTGGCACCAAAAGTGATCCCAAGCGTAGATTTTCATGCCAGAGCCAGAAAAATTGAAGAGCGTGTGTTTGAGCTGTTGACTGAATTTAAAGGCAGCATCTCGGCTGAGCATGGTATCGGTCTGACGAAGAAAAAAGATTTACACTTCACACGAAATGCTGATGAGATCAATTGGATGCGTGAAACAAAACGATCCTGGGACCCAAAAGGAATTTTGAACCCAGGAAAGATTTTCGATTTGTAATAGTGCGCCTGTCTTAGCTGTTCAGCTCATTGCTGATACGTTTGAGTTCGCTTAGTAACTCAGCTGGTACGCGTGTACCAAATTTATCAAAATATTCTTTGATACCAGCCATTTCTGTTTTCCAGGCCGAGGCCTCAATGGATAGAAGTTCGCGCATGGTTTCAGTCGTCAAGCCAGTGCCGGCCGTATTAATTGCGTCCGCAGTTGGCAAATAACCGATCGGTGTTCTGACGGCCTCGCCAGCCCCCGTGCAGCGCGCCAAAATCCATTCTAAAACGCGCATGTTGTCGCCAAAGCCCGGCCACATGAATTGCCCAGACTTGTCTTGACGAAACCAGTTCACGTGAAAAATCTTTGGTAGCTTCGAATGTTTCTTTCCGAAGGATAGCCAATGTGACCAGTAATCGCCGAAGTTGTATCCACAGAAAGGTTGCATAGCCATGGGGTCCCGTCTTACCACACCGACGGCGCCAGTAGCCGCAGCTGTTGTTTCAGAAGCCACCGATGCACCAAGAAAAACACCGTGGGCCCACGAGACCGACTCCACAACGAGGGGAGCTAGTTCTTTTCGCCGCCCTCCAAAAACAATGGCCGACAAAGGAACGCCCGCAGGTTCTTCCGCAGCCGTGGTGTAGCTTGAGCATTGTTTTGCCGAAACCGTAAAGCGACTATTTGGATGAGCTGCTGGACCTTTGCCAGGACCCCAAACCCGGCCCTGCCAGTCGACCAAGCCATCGGGAGCAGATCTAGTTAGCCCCTCCCACCAAGGTTGCATGTCTTTGGTCACAGCGACATTAGTGAAGATGGCGTCTTTATTAAGCATGTTGAGGGCTGTTGGGTTGGTTCCAGCAGCAGTACCGGGAGCCACCCCAAAGTAACCGGCCTCGGGGTTGATCGCATAAAGTCGACCATCAGCACCCGGCTGTATCCAAGCAATATCATCGCCAACAGTAAACACCTTCCAGCCCGCTTCTTTGTAGGCTTCAGGAGGAATGAGCATGGCGAGGTTGGTTTTACCACAGGCCGATGGAAATGCGGCCGCTATGTAATGGCGTTCACCCTTTGGATTTTCAATTCCGACAATTAGCATGTGCTCGGCCAACCAGCCTTCCGAGCGGGCCTGCCACGAGCCCAAACGAAGCGCGTGACACTTTTTCCCGAGCAGCGCATTTCCACCATAACCGGAACCAATTGATTTAATAGTCAGCTCCTCTGGGAAGTGCATGATAAATCTTCGCTCTGGCGATAGATCTCCAGTCGAATGAAGTCCTTTTACAAAGTTGCCCTCTTTTTCGATACGCTTAAGCGCAGCAGCACCCATTCGGGTCATAATGCGCATGTTAATAACGACGTAGCGGCAGTCGGTTAACTCAACCCCACACCGAGATAGTGGTGATTCGATGGGGCCCATGCAGTACGGGATGACGTACATGGTACGGCCGCGCATGCAGCCATCAAATAATGCGTCAATTTTTTTGTGAGCATCTGCGGGTGTTATCCAATTATTGTTGGGACCCGCATCATCCTTGTTTTTTGAACAAACAAACGTCAAATGCTCTGTGCGGGCAACATCACTTGGATCGGAGCGATGTAAATAACAGCCTGGGTGGGATTGTGGATTCAGAGGTATGAGTGAACCTTCAGCTACCATTTGGCTGATGATGGACTTTTTCTCGTCTTCTCCACCGGAGCACCAGTGAATTTTGTCGGGTTTAGTAAGAGCGGCAACTTCTGCCACCCAAGCTTCTAGTGCCTTATTTGTGGTTGTCATGAAAAATTCCTGATTGATTGGAAAAAAAAATTGCCGCAACTAAGAGAGGAATGACCTGAGAAAATTCGACTTTTCCCCCCTAAAGTCAGGCTTTTATCATGGATTCGGGGGGGGTTGGCAAGTCTGTCTTTAGCCGGTGGCTTTAATGCCCGAGGAACCCGTAAAACTCTCGTCACGTTGCAGGGACTTGCGGCGCTGGAACTTGGGTGAATTGGCTAAGGCCTTTTTGAGCTCTGGAACTTCGAAGGCTGTCGATTTAAACAATAAATAACAACAAAGTTCGCCTGGACTTAGGCTGAGCATACTATTGATTAAACTAGAGGCAGCAGCATCGGGCGTCGATTGAGCCGAGGCCTCTTGGGAACTGGTGGAAGGGATTGCTGGGTCAGACTCCGGTAGGGTGAAGTCCCTCCCTTCTTTCATAGCCTCCTCCAATCGTCGTTTTAGACTTTCGGCCTTTTTGCTGACCCGGGAAGCTTTGCCGCTCAATAGTTTTTCCAAATCATCCATAGCGCCTTTTTGGTCTGAACTGCGAATTTTAGCTAGCGCCGCATTGTAGATTACCACCGCAATTAGCTCGTGTTCTTTGCGAGGAATAGCTGCCAATGTTTTCTGATAGATCTCCAAACCTTCTACAGCAAATCCACACTTGGCGTGGGCCACGGCTTTATTGTTCAAATAGCGAATCAAATTAATATTTGAATCAAGAGACGCTAATGCGGTTTGCGCATCTGAGCTAGCTCCAGATGCAATGGCAACGCGTGCCATGCCCTCGCTGACAACGCGGTTTTCTGGATCAATATCTTTAGCTTTGTTGAGACTATCTTTGGCCTCGTCTATGTCTCCGAGTTCAGCTTGGACTTCCGCCATGATGACGAGTCGCTCTAGGTTCATTGGGGAAATGGATTGTGCTTTTTTGAAACATTTAAGCGCGGAATCATAATCTCGCATAGTCATTAGGCACTTTCCGAGGATATTAAGGGCAAAAAGCGATTCACCCGCGTGTTTTACAGCCTCGATCGCCAGGTCTCGAGCCTCGCGGTACTGTTCTTTTGCGTAGGCTAGCTCGGCTTTAAAAATGGATTTTCGACTAGCTTGCGCTGAAGAATTTTCGAGGTATTTGGTAAGCAGAAGTTCCGCCGCCTTTAACTCCTTGCAATTGAGTAGCATGCGTATCTTATTTTCCAAGGCGTGGATATCGGATGGAATCCGATCTTGCTGAATGGTCCATATGACCGCTTTGAGAAATGTTGCCTTTTCGAGCGGCTTAAGAGCGAGATTTGCAACGCCAAGCTCGCGAATAAGCGGCATGTCCGACGTTTTTATCAACGAACTTAAGACGATGATCGGGGTGTGCATAAATCCCCGCGATCTTACGCGTTGTAAGAGGAGCGGCCCACTCACTTTGGGAATACGCCACTCCATGACAATCAAATCTGGCTCCCTGGCATGATCCATCCACTTTGACGCGGATTCTCCGTCCGCGAAATCGTGAATCGTGCTGCAGCCGAGTTCGCTGATAATAGTACGAATGGCGCTTCGAGTGGCGTCATCATGATCAATGATGACAACGTTCTTCAGGCCTAAAATGTTTTGCGCATGGGACAATCCGGCCCCGTGTTGACTCGCTTCCGGATGTGTACCAAGAATTTGTTCGCGGAGAGCTTGTATGTCGGATTTTTTTTCTGGGCATAGCAAATCAGCTTGAGACAGCGTGGCTAAAGCTTTTTTGGGTTCGCCACTAAGCTGCTGAGCCTCGGCAAGACTGATGAGATTTTCGCTGTTACCTGGGAAAATCTGAAGCACGTTTTTCTCCAAAGCCAGAAGATCCTGGTATTGCTTTGACGATTTTAAATACCGGCGAAGATACGCCAGAGACGTTTTAGTAATATCCCATTGATGATCTTCCAAAGATTTTAGTAAGTCCTGAAATTCTGCAACAAGTCCATCGCGGTTGGCGCTTCTCTTGTGGTAAGTGAATAAGCCAAATTCAAAAGATTTTGCGATGGCCCACTCGTCTCGCTCATCAAGCAGTAGCGAAACCTTTGTACCGATCAACTCAGGGAAGCTTGCTATCATGCGGACAGTTTGTAGACCATTTGGGTTCTCATTTGCGTAAAGAGGCAGTATCAACCAATCTACACCCTCGGTTTCCATGTAGTTATGCGCGTCAATGATGGAAGCCATGCTTGCCACATTTGAAAATCCAAGTCCGCGCAAGACCTCGGCGATTAGTTGACGCATTGAAGCCGATTGCTCGACAACTAGGACGCGCAGCGTTTTGCTTTTCAATTTGTCATCAATACTCATCGTAATCCCGCGACTGCTCTGAGATCATGGGGGTAAATCATCCTTTTTCCCAGTTGTGGTATCGACGTATTTTGTATGGACTTGATAGTAAAGGAGCGAAAGATCTGGTGTAAATCCCACGCAATTTTGACGAGAGGAAACGACCGAGGGCCCCCAAATCACTGCTCCCAAAGGCAGTCAGCCAGCGACCGTGCCGGTTTAGAGCCATTATCAAAGACCTAACATGCCGTAATCGCAAACTTTAATTAAATTTTGTCGTTTTTTCTAAAGAAAATTCCCATGCGGTCGAGAAACCCCCAGAGCCAGGACCTTGCGCCCAGGCTTTGTGTCACCAGTGCTTTAAAAAATTAGAGGAAAATATCTATGCGGTTCAGATTTCGAAACTGGTTTTGCCTAAGCGCCGGCGCCATTGCGCTCATCTCTTGCAGCTCTGAAGCTGAATTTGGTGGTAGCAAGGCAAAATCCTATGACCAGGTGGCGAGCCGGGTATTTAACTTCAAATCTTCGAACATTGTGCCACAAACTTTGACGGTGAGTGATGGCGGGCGTTTTACGTCGCTAGACATTACCCAGCTTGAGCGAGCACCCTCCCAAGTGCTGCAAAAGCAAATCAAACGCCAAGCATTCTCAGAGACCTTTGTTCAAGGACACGCAGCGCGTTATAGCGAGGAAGAGTTTCAGCTAAGCGAGGCTGGGATGCTCGACTTCTTGGTGGTCGTTGATAATTCGCGATCTATGGGTGACGAGCGCGACATGGTAGGCCGCGGGCTAGCGCCACTGATTTCCGCATTCAATGACACAAACTGGCAAATTGCCGTAATTTCCATGTCAAACCCTTGCGTTGATTCGTCCAACCTCATCAAGAAAACCGACGCAAATCCGGCAAGTAAATTCGCAGACGCTGTTCGCAAGTCCGTGGATTGGCAGGCGACGGAGCAGGGGTTTCCAATGGCCATTCGTGCGCTTAAAGGCCAATGCGGTAACTCAACGCGACCATGGCTAAGAGCGAATTCGTCAGTTGGGATTTTGTTTGTAAGCGACGAAGATAACTGCGGCTCAGACGCTGGCGAGCGGGATCGTTGCGCGAATATTGAGGGAAAAAACGCCGATGAAATGGTAAGCGCTCTCCGCGTCGTTCGTCCAGCCGAACAGGGTCGCATGTATGCGATCATTGACAAAGACGGTAGTTGCCCCGACGCAGGTGGAATTGGCTCCATGTACAATGACGCTTTGGCCAAGACTGGCGGGAGCGCAGGATCTATCTGTCGCGACTATTCCAGCACAAATGGATACGGCGAATATCTCAGTAGCGTCTCAAAAGACGTGAGCCGTATCGTAAAAAGACAATTCAGATTATCGTTCAGTCCAGACATGGCGCAATTTTCCGTCCAAGTTGACGGCAAAGCCGTCAGCGGGGGAATCGTCAGTGTTAATGGTAACGTTGTAACCATTGACCCAGCGGCGTTTTCCGCGGGATCAAAAATTAAATTTAGTTATTCTCATGATGCCATTCCGATGTTTACCGAGATTCCCATAAAGGCAGCACCCAGTCTTGATACTCTAAAAATTACGGTTAACGGCCGCGTCCTTCAACCCCAAGTTGATTATCAGTATAACGCTCAAAGAAAGGTTATAACGTTTACCCAAATGCCACCTGAAGACGCAACCGTGTTGGCATCCTATCTTGAGGACAAGGCCCTATTAACTAACTTCCCAGTGGATATGACAGGAGCTCGTTCGGATACCGTTAAGGTCTCGGTAAACGGTGTCGTTCAAGTAGGGGACGTCTATTCGTTTGATGATTCTGGTGTTGATTTTAGGAATCCTCCAGCGGACGGAGCGATCGTAAGTATTGCCTGGCGAACCGAGGCGCATAAGATAAGAGACTATAACGCAAAAATTACCGATCCCCGCCAACCCGTGGCATGGCAGGTTGTGGATAAGGTTTCTGGAGTACAGGTACCGGCTACCTGGAACGGGTCAGTCATCAATTTTGAATATGCTCAGGTGATCGAGGGACGGGTCATCGCCTTTACGGTGGATTTTGGTGAAAAATCGCAACTAAGAACACTGAATCTTCCTAGTGAGCGGATTGATGACGAGATAAAGATATTAGCCGATGGACGAGAGGGCGTATGTTCAGTCAGCGGCCCCCCTGCTGATTCTTCCGGGCAAGATGTTTCTCCGGCAAGCGACGACGATAACTTAGAGGCTGATAAAAAACAAAACTGGAAAAAACGTTATAAAGGCCGCACCGTCAGTTTGCAATGTGAACCAGGTGTAGATTATGCCGTGCTACAAGTGCAATATCTGCACGAAGTAGAACGCACTGGAAGCTTTGACGTGAAGTTGCCTCTGGGAACTAACCCAGATGATCCGATGATTGGTTGGCGGGTATTTGTCGATGGCGCGCTCAATTCAAACTTTGTGCGAAGTGGGTCGCTAATAACCCTGGACCCTGAAAGCCTCCCACCGGAAACCCGCGTTGACGTTGAGGTTTTAACCTACTCGCCCGCAGAAAAATAAATCATTTATTCCAATTATTTACCCGGCACCTTCAGTGGTGGCGGGTTTCTTTCTCAATTTGATGCATCTTGCGTCAAAAGCGTGATATAAGCCCAAGGTTACATCTTGGAGCTCAGAAATTGTTCGCGAAAAAATCATCAATCGCCGCCCTATTGAAGTTTTGCATCGTCGCCGGTCTTTTGTGGTGGATGTTTAAAACAGATAAATTGTCATTGGGCGAGATGGCGATAATTCTCGAACGGCCTGATGTATTAATAGCTAGCTTCATGGTTTGGCTTGTTGGTCCGGTGCTGCTCGGGACCCTAAGATGGTGGCTCTTGATCCGCGCCGCATCTTTAGACTGCTCTTACACCAGAGCTTTGAAGTTGCAGCTGACGGGATTTTTCTTCAATACAGCTATGCCGGGCGCGGTTGGCGGCGATATCGTTAAAGCTATTTATATAGTCAGGGATCAACAAGTCAAAACTCGTAAAACTCCCGCCATGCTAACGGTCTTGCTGGACAGAATTGTGGGACTGATGGGACTATTTGTGATGGGTGTTTTCGCAGCTATGGCATCATACGAAAAATTAGCTGCTCATCCGACCACGAGTCAGCTACTGATTGGCCTTGCAACGGTGGTTCTTCTGAGCGGTATCTTTTTGACTTTGGTCTTCATTTCACACGGGGACGGAAAAGATCCATTTCTGAAACTACTCTCCCATAAAATACCCGGCTTTAGAACCTTAAGAGGAATATATGAGGCCATCAGGGCTTATCGCGGGCAGCCTGTCGTCATTATTTCGACGATCGCCATATCTGTTGTGATCCAATTTCTCTCCATGATCTTCATGGGGTTTATTGGCCGCATACTTTATGGAGCAGCGTTTGACCCCGCGCTTCTCGCGCCCATATTCCCATTCGGTATTTTAGTCACAGCAATTCCGCTGGCCCCCGGCGGTCTTGGTGTTGGGCATGCTGCATTTGACCGATTATTTGTCTTGGTTGGATTGTCAGGTGGAGCGAACGTTTTCAACATCTATGTTCTATCCCAACTTCTTCTGAATTTATTGGGAATATTTCCTTATCTCTCGATGAGGTCAACTCAGCAACGACAGCCGGTCAGCGGCATGCCGAAGGCGATCAATTTGCCGTAGGGCCTCAAAGGACATCAAATGCCAATCATAGAGACCAATGCCGCAAGAATTTATTACGAAACGCACGGCGACCAAGGCCAATGGGTCACTTTAATTAATGGGCACACCAGGTCCAGTAGTGATTTCAGAATGATGGCTCGTCTTCTGGTCGAGACCGGGCTATTCCGCGTCCTATTAATTGACAATCGCGCGTCGGGCAAATCCGAGGTTAGTTCAGGATTTACGATGAATGATATGTGTGCTGACGTTGTCCGCGTCTGGGACCAGGCGCTTATAGAAACTTCTGCAGTACTCGGTATATCGATGGGTGGTGTTATCGCGCAAGGGTTGGCCATCACCTATCCCCACCGGATCTCAAAGTTAATATTGGTTTCATCCGCACCAGAGGAATCTTACATTCGGTCAACAGGAGGGGCCTGGATCGCGGAGGGAAATCAGCTAGAGGAAAAAATGCGGTCTTATTTTGCGCCGGGTTTCGTCGAAAGAAATCCCGTGCTTTTTTCCAGTATGATTAATCAAATCAGACAAGCGTTAAATTCGGGGAAATTCTCGCGACATTCAGAGATGCAGCGCGAGGCACTTAGAAGTGTAAAATGGACAGATCAACTGCAAAAAATACAGGCGCCAACTCTGATCGTACATGGAGAGATGGATGCGGTCGTAGATCTTGAAGCCGCAGGCATTCTCAAAGAGAAGATTATTGGATCCACACAGGTGACGTTTCCTGGAGTTGGACATCTCTTGTTGGCAGAATCGCCAAAAGACTTGTACCGCGTGGTAATTGATTTTTTAAAAACAAATTAGATTGTACCGGTAACAACGCGAACTTCGTTTTCGCTGACACCGAGTTCTTTGGCGATCTTCTCAGTGCTGAGGCCCTTTGCCAACATCGCCCTGATATCATGATAGCGCCTTGATTCTAGTTCCTCGACTATATCTTCCCACTTTTCGGCTGACTGAAGTAATTTTGCCGCGTGTTCAGCCCGAGTTACAACTCGTGAGAGCAACTCACGCTGGCTCTCCGCGTCTTTGGATAACTTCATCAGAAAATGCTGTTTGTTCGTTAGTTCCTGAAATGGCTTTTCAAGCTTACCACCGATGTTGGAAACGATGCCTTCAGCCTCACGTGTGATCTGTTCAACGCCCCGTTTAACTTCCTGTTCCGCTTCTGTAGCCAAAACCTGGACCTGGTCACGTATTGCGCGCGCTTGGCTTTGGGCAGCCATAAGTTCATTCCGTACGCTGTCCCTAAGATCAGCAAGCAAAGAGCGTTCCT
>JBIJBX010000205.1:0-4739 GCA_044344995.1 Oligoflexales bacterium
GCTTTTGAAGGCGTAGGAATGCGACCACCAAAATAACGTCAGCTACGGCTAAAATTGCGAGCATGACACCCATCATATCTCACCCCTCTTGAAGGTAGCTTTTTAAAACCAACTCATCAGTCTCATCAATGTTAACTGTCTGAACTGTAACAATTTTTTTCTTTCCCCTTCGCCCAACGTCCTGGACGCTAACTACTTTTGCCAAAATGGGGAATCTTGCCGGCTGATCAATCCTTCGATACTGGACGAACCGAAGTTTTCGTTGCCAGTAGTCAGGAATGTCAAGCTGGATCCTGAGCAGTGTGCCAGGGCTGTAAGAGGATGTAGTTTGAAATTCAATTCCATGAGGACTTATGTGCATACTTTGCGTTGATTCTAGCGAGCTATCATCTGATGAAATGCTATAAGCACCGTACCGCATGCTTACTTTGCGGGTACTGCGTGGATATTTCTTTATAAGTGATGCATCAAACTTGTTGTTATTGGCTGCCGCCGGCGGTGGGGTGGCGGGCTCAGAAGCCTCAGCACCACTGGCTGACTTGGAAGCCTGCTGGTCAATAATTTGTTGTGTGTTGGTGGTGCTCATGTCTCGCCCCTCCTCTATTGAGAGAATCAACCAGCTTTTCTGGTAGAAAATATCTTGGTCAGTTTTTCTTGAAGTGCGGCGCCAGTAAATGGCTTGACGATATAGCTGCTGACACCGTTCCTAACAGCCTCAATGATGTTATCTTTCTCGGATTCGGCTGTTACCATCAAAAACGGCAGCTGAGCGAATCGGGAATCTGAACGAACTGCCTTTAAAAACTCAAGACCAGACATATTTGGCATATTCCAGTCACTGACGACAAACTCGACATCAGGATTTGACTCAAGAACTTTTAGGCCCTGTACTCCGTCCTCAGCTTCAACAAAATTGTTATAACCGTTTTGACGCATCAATGTTTTCACGATTCGCCGCATTGTTGGGAAATCGTCGACTACAAGAATTTTCATGTCAGGGCGGCCTATTGCCATAGATCGTTGTCTCCTATGAATCGCGGAACATGCGGATAAATTTAATCAGACAAAATCGCACGATGCCGTTTTAGTTTTTCAATCGCCTGCGTGTGAAGTTGGCTGACCCGAGATTCGGTGACCTCAAGAATTCGACCAATTTCTTTCAAATTTAGATCTTCGAAATAATATAGTTGCAGAACTAGCTTCTGCTTCTCTGGCAATTCGTCGATGTGTTTACGCAAGATGTCACGAGCTGAAGCGTTACGCAATTGCGTGAAGGGATTTTTTGAGTTTGGATTCTCAAGCGAATCAAGGAGGCTTCGACGCTCGGTAGTCCCGTTTGTCCCACCGAAGTCGTCGATCGAGAACATTTGAACGCCCTTAACTTTCGCATTCATGTCGAAGTATTCTTCGATCGGCATTCCGAGGGCTTGGCTCAGCTCGTCATCGGTAGCTTTTCGACCAAATCGTTGCTCTAACTCAGCCGCCATACGATCAAGTTTTTTGGCTTTATCCCTGACAGAGCGCGGCACCCAATCCTGTGTTCGGAGTTCGTCCAGAATAGCGCCTCTGATACGAAATTCCGCGTATGTTTTGAATTTATTGTCGCGACTGGGGTCATATTTATCGATCGCATCCATAAGGCCGATGACGCCGCTGCTGATGAGATCTTCGATTTGAATATTACTCGGTAGCCGAGATGCGATTCGCTGCGCGACGAATCGAATGAGGGGCGAATAATCCATGATTAATTGATCACGAAGTTTCCCGTCAACTGCGGAGTTTTCTTGCTTATATTTTTTTACAAGTGATTTCATCGCGGACGCCCCAATTTAGTTCACTAAATATTTTACAGTAATGCGCACCAACAATGTTACGGGTCAACTTTTTGACGGCCTGAAGCAGGCTGGGAAAGAGCGTTCCACAACGACGGTAACACCGCAGAACGCTCAAGATTTTCTTGCCTATTTATGATTTGCAAAATGTTGCACCATGATTGCCCCCATCCTTGTCCGCACAAGGAGTTGAAAGCGTTTTCTGATCCGACCTTCCGGGCGAGTATCGTTCGGATGAGGCTTGCGTCAGTCGTAACCGATCCGGCATGGTGAACAGTTGTGCCGCAATAAAGTTTGGCAACCTCGGCAAGTCGTGTTGCGACGCGTCGCCCTTCATCAATATTAATGACCTGATTAACAACAAGCGCGCACTCGTACCGGTCGTGTTCCTCTGACATCAGCTTTATGAGCGCATACGCGTCGGTTATCGCGTGAGGCTCAGGCGTGGTAACAACAACAAACATGTCACTGATCGAATTAAGTGTTAAAACTGAGTCGGCGATTCCTGCGCCGGTGTCTACAAACACGTAGTCATAGATATCGGGTAGGCGCGACAACTCATGCACAAGAAAGCTGCGGGATAGTGGCGTCATGTTCGCAAGTTTAGCTACACCTGACCCCGATGATATAACGTCAATGCCAAGCGGCGTCTTCGTGATAATATCCACGATCGGTAGGCGCCCATCGAGCACGTCCTTGAGGGTCCCTTTGGGCTCCAGGCCCATGACCACATCAACGTTGGAGAGACCTAAGTCACCATCGACAATAAGGACTTTTGAACCGCCTTTGGCACATGCTAAGGCCATATTGATCGTCGTCATTGTCTTGCCGACGCCGCCTTTGCCACTGGTTACCGCGATTATCTTTCCCATAGTCGGTCCTTAGAGTTAGGTTATTACGAAATCAGATTTCTGTTTTTAAAAGACTGCTGACGATGGTCTCGCGATTTGCCCGTTCAGGTGCTTGGGATGGCAGCGAGGAGAACGAGAGCCAGCTGACGGGTACAGACCATTTGCAGGTGGCGTTAAAGACGTCACCCCATGCTGGGATCTCATCCAATTTTGTGAACGCAACGCTTGAGATTCCGACAGCGCTGAAGTGTCGGATGGCCCGATCCTGCAGATGTGGCTTTTCAGTTGCGCTTAGCGCGAGGTGGAATTCAAGGGACATTCCCTGATCTTTAATAATTTCAAGGTCAATCAGACAGGCTGTGTCGGTTGGATTTCGACTTGCGGTGTCTACTAGTATTAAGTCTGTATTCCGCAGCTTCATCACAGCCGGTTTTAATTCCTCGGCGCGTGATATGCTGACGTGTTCGATTCCCAAGATTTTGCTGTAGATTCGCGTCTGTTCGCCACCACCTAGCTTCTCCGGATCCCAGCTGATGATGGCGACACTGTGCCGTTCTTTTTTCGCGACAGCTGTAGCGATTTTCGATACAAGCGTACTCTTCCCGGAGCCAGCTGTACCCAAAAATACATGTAAATTGGTCATGCCCGGAACATTTGAAAGTTTTGGAGCTATTTTTATTCTCTTCATTAGCCAACGACTTGCGACCTCCCGGTACTGCGCCTGGGTGTCGTCTGTGCCCGAGCTTTTCCCGGCATCTCCACCTGAGCCTAAGTATCTAATGAGCTCCGCAGTCGTCGAGCGGTCAACACCTGACGCTAATAAAGTCTGTTCAAGAGCGAAAAGATCGGCAGGTGTGCTGTCATTTGCGCGCTGCTCCCTCAGCAGGTCGAGGACGAGGTTTTTCACATCATAAATCACACTCTCAACAATGCGAACCTGCTTGGCAGACGCAACGTTTTCACTGATCGCATTCAATTTTATAAGAGTTTCGGAGTTGCCATTTCCTGAGCTGTCCATCGCGCTTGGCTTTGCCTCGGCGCCTGACTTAGAACTAACAGCGGCAGCCGCGGTAACTTCAAACAGCTTCGGCATTCCCATATCTGCCGGTGGAATTTCCTTGGTGGAAAGAATTACTGCATTCGCACCGAGTTCGCGCTTTACGGCTGAGATCGCGTCTCGCATGGTAGTTGCCTCAAATTTACGAACCTGCATAGTCAATGCCTCCTAAGTCATGGTGCTTAAAGCGAAATGATACCCACCTTATTTGTTTGAATCTCCGCTGGTATCTCATCAAATGCGACAACGACGATTCCCGGAACAAATCTATTTATCAATTTACGCAAATCCCAGCGGATGCGAGACCCGCAAACCAAAACGGGCATTGTCCCTAGTGGGTCAAACTTGCGCATAGTCTCTGCGATCTGATTCAGAAGACGTTCAACGTATCGGGTATCAATGTTGAAATAAGTTGATCCGTCTTCCGCTGTCTGCAGTGCGCCAACAAGAACATCCTCTACCGCGCGGTCGAGCGTCGCGATGTGAAGAGTATTTTCATTGGCCAGGTATTTTTTAATTATACCACGGCCAAGTGCTTTCCTTACGTAACGCGTCAGTATGTCAGGATGGGAAACTTTCTTGCAGTGATCGGCTAGAGTTTCGAAAATACTGTGAATATCGCGAATACTTACGGATTCTGCCAACAGGTTTTGTAACACTTTGACGACGTCCCCAAGACTTAGACGATCTGGGCCAACCACTTCTTCGACTACCTTTGGGTGATCGATTTTGAGATTGTCGATTAGTTTTTGGGTTTCTTGGCGACCAAGAAGCTTATGCGCATTCTCTCCAATAAGTTTTGTGAGGTGGGTTACGATGACTGTCGCGCAGTTAACGACTGTATAACCGCGGAATGTGGCCTCGTCCTTCTGAGCCGATTTGATCCAAAGCGCGTCGAGCCCATATGCGGGTTCTTTGCCTTTAATTCCCTTAATGGGATCACTTATGTCGCCCGGATCCATGGCAAGCCAATGATCAACAATCAGACTGCCCCGACCA
>JBIJBX010000045.1:0-14666 GCA_044344995.1 Oligoflexales bacterium
CAACTTCAAGCGGCTTCATCATGGGAAGGTACAGGATCATCTGCTTATCGAATGGAACATCGCCAAAAAGAGAGCAAATCGCGGGGAACTTGTCGCAAATGGATAGCCCACCAAGACTCACATCTGCCACCGGCAATAAAGCGGACAATTCACTCGAAGAGATGAAAAACGGCGCGAGTCCTGGGTCTGTGGCATCAGGTCGCCAACCAGGAATCGAAATGAAGGCACGTTGTGAACCAAGAACAGCGAACCTAGCGTTTTTGCGACGTTCAATACTGAGCAAAAAGTCGGGCAAAGTGAAGGTGCAATCGTCCCGATCAAAATGGGATATACTCGAGTAAAATGTGACTCGCAGCGAGCTTAAAGCAAACTCCAACTGAACACCACCTTTGGCATTCTTCACTAAATGCTCGATACCTTTCTCACTAATATTGCCGACTTTAAATCCATGCGACTTAAGTGGTCCAAGCGAGGATTTAGCACGCCCTTTTACGGCAATAGTTGGATTTGAAATTGTACGTATCAATAAAGGCAAGCCAGTTTGGCCTGCTTTCTCAAGTAACCTTGTCACCTTCTCTGGCGAGGCTATCTTTAGCTTCTGTTCTTCTTGTTTTGGAAGATTCACTGACTTCTACCTCTAGCGTCACAAGTAACATCAACCAAATCGTAAACGATAAAACGTACTCGCTATCCTGCAGGTTATTCTGTGTAAGTGCTCCGAGTAATGTTGCTAAAATCACAACTAACATCGCTCGTCGGAGCATAACCGTTCTCAAAGCCAATCTAATCCAAGCAACAATCACTACGCACAAGCCAATGACACCGAATAGACCGTACTCCGCCCCATACTGCAAAAAGGCATTATGGGCTAACTTAATATTATCACTGGCACTCAAAGAGAAATAATAGGCCGAAATTGCCGCATCTTGCCCGCCTGGACCAATTCCAAACAGTAAATGATCCTTAAAAATCCGCCAATAAACCATCCAATGCGTCATGCGCATATCTCCACCAAGATTGGTCGTGGACAATTCATAAAAACGTGAAAAAATGCCATATTTAACGGCCATAACCGCCAGAACTGGTATCAAAACAACAGCTGATTTCCAATAGTTCGTAAGAACAGAAACTGGGAAAAGGGCGGACAAGCCAATCAACATAACGATCTGTGGCCCACGCGATCCCGAGATCAGGACAACAATTAGAGCTGCCACGGCCCCAAGGTACCAGGCAATTTTTTCCTCCTTACGCCGACAACCACCGCCTATTCCCAGGCCAGCTAAAGTCGCAAGGACTTGGCAGTAGCCAAGCGTAAGTGGGTGACCCATAAAGCCACTCACACGATAGACCCCATTTGACAAACGGTTGTCAGGAAGTATCGCCGAGAAGCCATGAATCCAGTCAATTCCAAATGAACGCTGGAATAGACAATAGAAAAGATTGATGAGTGAAAACACCGCAAATGAACGGGCGAAATACAATCGACTTTCGTCCTGACTTGCAAAACGCCAATAAAACGACAAGTAGGCAAACCAAATGACAGTATTTTTTGCCAAAAAGTGCAAATAGCCGCGCACCAAATCTTGGCCCTGTTGATGACCCATCATGTAGGTCATCATGCACGAAAATCCGCACAGTGCTGTGAAGATCAAAAGGGCGCGACTGACTTCCGTCAATTGCTTGTAAAATTGGCTTTTAAGCTCAGAGTCTGCCGCTGGCGGCGGGTAAAACGTTATAAAAAAACTTATAACCATCATTAAAAGCGCAAGAAGGTATCCAGAAAACACTGGCACAAATAAAGCGAAGCCCGATAAAATGGAGATGATGATAATTACTATTTTCAACATTTTTAATCAGTATTGTAGTTTGATTTACCTCAGGCAGATCCAATGGCTTTATCCTATCATGCTGTCATTAATTACAGCCACACATAGCGTAATTGCCGCTGAGAATAATGAATCTCTGACGCGATCAGATCAGCCTCCACCCGATTCTAGTGATCCCAACACTTTGGCCAAGGCTTTAAACTCGGAGGCAACACCCATTGCGTTCAAGTCCAGCTATGTAGGTCTGATAGTAAATCGGAACTATGGATTTGACGCGAATGGCGCGCGATTCACTGCACCCAAAACATCTTGGGGTGCGGAGTATCGTTTCTTTTATAAAGATGAGTGGACGCTCGCGTTGACGGGTGAGTTTGAGGGACGATCAAGCCTCGAAAATCGCTATAGCTCGACTTTTACTCTGGCACAGGAAACTCAAAAAATTATCCGCATTTATCATCCTTGGTATTTTTCAGCGGGCGGGCGCTTGTCCTACCACGTCCCCGTCAGAAAAATCTCTATCCCTTATGAACGGGATCAGGATCGCGATGTCTATACAGGCGCGGCGCTATCAGCCGCGGCCATGTTTATTCTCAACGATCGCTTCATTCTAATGTTGGGTGCACATCGTTGGACATCTCTCTCCACTCAAAAAGAAAACGGACTGAGCACAGCCCTGACAATGCTTATGATGATTCGATAATAAAATCTAGCGTTTTGGACAAAGCGGTAGTCGCGCCCGGGTGAACCAACCATAACGCTGAGACGCCCAAACACGAGAGAGACCATAAGCGTCTTTGTACTCACTCGTTTCCATAGTACGAGTAAAACTAGCGCCTGCGGAATAAACGTAGGCGTATTTATTGGTCATAACCCGGTCAAGCTGCGCCGGTGTTGAATTGCCTCTTGTAGCCACAAAAATAGCGTTTTGAGCGCTGGCGGTTTGGCAACGCTCGGCATTTTGACAAAAACCAGTCCCCGTATCCTTCAGGCCAAGCCCTGTCAAAAAATCTTTGAATCGACGCGAATCCTGCTCAAACGGCAGGTAACCGGCAATAATCACCCGTTCAAGACAAGACCCTAAAAGAGTCACAGATTCTTTGATCTTTTCCTCTAATAGGGAGTACCAAAGTCCCGATTGTTCCATCACAGATGGCATCTGCACATTGAAAACGACAATTGACTGCCCATCCGCATCAATGGGATAAAATGCCAAGTGACCATCGACTCCGAGCTGAGAGTAGTTCTTGACCCCTTCTGGTAAAGAGAGGTGCCGATAGGGTTTTGAAACCGCGACGGCAAGCATACGCTCCTCGCCACTCTCTTTAAGCTTCTCCACCACTACTGATCGCCAGTCATAGCGATTCAGCGCACCTGAGCTCAGAATCAGTTCGTCAGACTCCGAAACGCTGCCAGCCCTACGCATAGTATTTTGCAACACCACAACGTCTGGTCGCACATCTCTAAGAGAAGCGTCGATCAACTCTAGCCTGTCTCTTCGAAACTGCCAGTCACCACTCCAAGAGCGGCCACCTGCAGGTCGTTCCTGCTGACTAAACATGTCCAGGGACGCAACGGATATTGCGCGGTCACTAAAGCCCCGAGGGCCGTCACCCGTAATGCAGGACGCCAGAAAAGCTACGATCCATACAGAATTAAATAGTGTAAAGTGCATTTTTTTCTCAGCAACCGATGAGTCGGCTTATCACAAGTCTTTGGATTTCACTTGTACCCTCTCCAATCCGCAACAGAGCCGCGTCCCGATAGTGTCGCTCGATTGGATACTCTTTCATTAGACCGTATCCACCGAAGGTCTGTTGCCCCTCGCGAGCACAGTATTCGGCCACTTCTGAGCAATAAAGTTTGGCCATGGCCGCCAATTTCCCGAAAGACTGTCCGGTCTGCTTTTGCCAGCACGCCTTGTACAAGAGACCCTCACAAGCTTCAATACGAGTCGCCATCTCGGCCAATTTAAATGCCACCGCCTGATGGCGACTGATACTCTGACCAAATGTTTTTCGATCCTTGGCATACCGGAGAGTTATGTCCAAGCAACCTTTCGCAAGTCCCAGCCCCATAGCGGCAATTGAAAGACGTCCGTTATCCAAAGTCTCCATCATGATTTTGAAACCTTGTCCGATTTGCCCGAGCACCATGTCTTGCGGAATCTCAATATTATCGAAGTAAAGCTCACCAGTATTGCTGGCTCGCCACATCATTTTATCTTTCATGGCACGCCGGGTGAGCCCTTTTGCGTTCGCTTCCACAATAAAACAGCTCAGCTCTGCGCGTCCATCGGCCTTACGACCAGTAACGGCCTGGACAGTAATTCCTTTGGTGAGTTCACTCGCGCTATTTGTAATCCAGATTTTACTTCCGTTTAAGATCCAACATTTTTTCGCGTCATTCCAGACCGCCGTCGTTTTACTTGCCTGCGCATCACTTCCAGCATCGGCCTCAGTTAAACCAAACCCCCAGAGACCACGACCTGTGCACAGATCTGGAAGGTACTTTTTCTTTTGTTCCTCGGTACCATAGTAATAAAGTGGAGCCGCACCCAAGCTGTTATGGGCCGCAATCGTAGCTGCTTGGCTGCCATCGACTTTTGCCAACTCTTCCACAATCGCGATGTAGGAATGATAATCCAGCCCTTGACCACCATATTTATTGGGAATAATCGTGCCAAAAAGACCCAAATCACCCATCTTCTTGGTCAACTCAACGCTAAATTTCTCCTGCTCATCGAGTTCTCGCGCCACAGGTGCAATCTCACTGCGAGCAAAAGCAGCCACTGTCTCCCTCAGCATCTTTGTTTCTTCTAATTCACTAAATTCGTAAGCCATTTGCTAAAACCTCACTCTTCCATGGAATCTAAGTCTAAATCAAAATCTATGTCTAAATCTCGCACTCGACCTTCTCGCCCAGTGGTACCCAGTAGAATACCTTTATAAGACTCGTATCTTCGCTCGCTGATGGCCCCGTTTTGCACCGCTTGTTTAATCGCACACTCTGGCTCATCCGCGTGCCGACAACCTTGGTAGCGGCATTGACCAAGGAACTGCTGAAACTCAACAAATCCTGAGGCCAATTCTCGATGTGAAAAATCTTGTAGAACGAAACTGCGAATTCCAGGCGTGTCTATCACATAGCCGCCGGTTCCCAGTTTGATAAAACTTGCATAGGATGTGGTGTGTCGTCCCTTGTAAAAAATATCCTCATTTTCCTCAACCGCTTGAACCAATTCAGGTTTGAATAAATTAACGAGAGAGCTTTTACCAACACCCGAGTGCCCTGAAAGCATCGAAATATGCCCGTCCAACTCTGCTGCCATACTTCGAATAGCTGTGCTTTTTTTTGCACCGGCTGCATTAGCCTGAATGCTGTAAACTTTATACCCCAGTGACTCGTAGACAGCGATGTTATCCGCACAGTCTTTCTGAAAATCTATTTTCTCAGCTGACAACAGGTCGGCCTTGTTGAGCACGATTATAGGCCGTACACCCTGTAATTCTGCCAAAACCAGATAACGGTCAATCAGACCCCATTTGACTGTTGGACTAACGTAGCTGGCGACGATCAACAGTTGATCCACATTACTTGCCAAAACATGCTCGATGTCCTTACGCTGAGGGTCCTGACGCTTGATCAGGCTACCTCGCGGGGATAGATGTTGGATCACACACTGCGGCAAATCAGTAACTAGCCCGACGTGATCCTCTTGAGCTGGCGTACACAATACCCTATCACCAACGACGATGAAGTTTCTTTGCTGCCTTTTTGCCTGTAGATACTTTCTCGCTATGGTAGCTAATTGAACATCTCGGGTTTTTATCTTCCCCACTTCAGCTTCTGGCGACACAAAAGCATAGCGCTTGTGCACTTCAACGACTCGAGCCGCAAAACCACCTTCGAACTTATTGGGCCAAGCCTGCTCTGGCACCTCAAATTCATCTTCTAGGTTTGCCGATTTCGAGGACTTCCGATCGCGCGGCTTCATGCGGGAAACACGGTCAAACCGATCGTCATCACTATCAAACAAACGCCAATTTGAGCCTTTTTTTGCCAATTCTCAGCTCCCGCTTCGGACGATACTTTGACGCATATCAGCGCTCAGCAAGGCATTCGTAACTTGCAATATCCTGCTAAAACTTTCCGTAACTTTCCAATTACCATTACCCGCGGTAGCCAGTACGCCATGTTCATGCAATTGCTCTACAATCGAGGAGAAAACCTGTGAGCTAGGAAGTTCAACATCAGTCGCGCCACTCAGCAAACTCAGGCGTTGTGCCATCATGACACAACGTTTTTGAAAATCCTCCGACTCGAATGGCGCTCCATTTGCATGCTGGCTAAGCAATTGCGTCGCAATTGCGAACCGTTCGATCGCAGGCCCTATCACAAGGCCCAGAGTTCTAAGAACGTTAAATTCAACCTTCGTCATTTGTGGGCGCACCAAAACACCGTTTTCAGCGCGGGCAAAAAGACCCATCTCAACAAATGCGTTAATGTATGAAACGACAACTTGGTCAATTTCACTTTCAGACCATTTTAGAAAAAATTCTTTTTTAAGCACCGGATATACTGTTCGAGCACCATCCCGAATGACCTGTTCTTTGATGGAGTCGTTATGTTGCAAAAAGAACGCTATAAGAGACGGCAGCGCGAACAAGTGCGCTATGTTATTCCGGTAATAAACCAGATAACTCGCTTTTGGCTCGAGCGCATGAATCACGTCACTGCCCGGGTGCGCAAACCTGGTTAATCCGGCGAGGGGCTCAGCCGTCTCCAGGATCTCCTTTGGCGTAGTCTCGGGCAATTTTATATCAGCGGAATAAGGGCAAAGCTTTGCGAGTTTAATGAACGAATCGATATGGGACAAGAGTTCGTCTTCTGGAAGTGAGCGCTGCCTTGTAGCCAGCAGAATAATCGCCACAATTGCAACGGGGCCAACGACGGCTACCTGATTAATTGAAGTCATAATTTGATTAGCCAGGGATTGCACAGCCGGAATCAACCACGTTGGCTTGGTATCAGGATCCACAGATTCCGTGCGCCACGATGCGTGAGCCTGATCAAGAAAACCCTCGAGATCAATTCCTTCAGCAAACGCCAAATAGGCTCGGCCGTGAGACGAGCTGAGAGCCTTCCTTCCACGCACCAGCTGACCAACACTTTCTGTCTTCTTTTTTGAACCAGCCAATTCTCGACGATAAGTAATAACCTCAGCAACCCGATCATACCCCATGTAAACTGGGACAAAACAAATTGGTCTATCACGATTCCGTAGAAAACTTGATGCCACCATGGAAAGCATCCCAGTCTTGGGCTTTAGAAGTTTGCCCGTTCGACTGCGCCCACCCTCCGGAAAAAACTGCACGGGAAATCCACGCTGAACCAGAAACGATACATATTCAGTGAAAACCGTTGAGTAGAGACGATTATTGTTGAACGTACGCCTGATGTAGAACGCGCCCAAACGGCGCAACAAACTTCCCACTGGCCAAAAATTAAGGTTAATGCCCGCAGCCACATGCGGCGTCAAAACTCGCTGTTCATATAAAACATAATTGAGCAGAAGATAATCGATATGGGATCTATGGCAGGGGACATAAACAATTTCCGCATTGGTTGGAAGAGCCTTGAGTCGCTCAATATTTTCTACTTGAACGCCGTTGTAGAGACGGTTCCACAACCTGCGCAGAATGATCGCCATGCCACTGATAACAGGCAAGGATACTTCCGCCGCTATTTCATAGACATACTCACGCGCCAATTTTTGCGCATTAGCCTTCGACAAACCTTTCTTTCGACATTCATCGTCAATAGCTTCGCGAAGAGCTTTCGTTCGCATTAAAGACTCGGTAACCCGATACCGACTGATAAGACCAGGTCCGAGGACAGACATCCTCAAGGTCTGAAAGTGCACCCGCAGAACCCTTGTTATTTTTCTTGCTGTTTGCTCGATGTTTGGCGAAGTCAAAAGTTGCTCACGCAGCATAATGGGACGTGAGTAGTTCAAGACAACATCTTTACCCTGCGCAACCACGATCAATAATTTCTGAAAAAATCCTGCGCGATCATCATCGGGAAACAACAATTTAAACACCCCGGGCTCGCCGCGCCCAGGATCGCGCCCCCAAAAAACGCTAACGGGTATAAGCTGAACGTCAAAATCGGGCTCGGACTGTGCCCGGCGCAAAAGTTTAAAAAACGGGGACGGTGGCTCATTACGAGTTGGATCGTAAGTTCGCAAAACCCCCACTTCACTCAAGTAAACACTGGCCGCATCCTTAACAGAACCGAGATCTTCCATGGCAGCAATAGGTCGTGGCAGTTTGTAGCGACGACAGTAAATATCAAGAATCAGAAGGTCAAAAATACTGTTTGTTTTTAGGACGTAACAAATCGGTTTTTTTAACTGAATTCCCTGCTCCCAGAGTGCGCTCGCTTCAGGCACCAGGCGCGCCCTCACCCAACGCTCCAGAATTGACCTTAGCCACCGGAAAAGTTTTATGCGCGACTGCCCATTACTGATCGCCACAGTCTTTAAAACTCCAAATTATCAATCAAACGCACGTCACCGAAAAGTACAGCTATGATCATAACCAAGTTGGCATCAGCCAACTTCGCGCCAGCTGGCTCAAGAGAGAACTTGTCTACAATCTCAGCATATTGAATCCGCATTTTTTCGCATTTCGCGATGATGCCCGAGAACATCTGCATCACCTTCTCTGAAGACCGCTCACCTGATTGCCAAGCTTGTTTTGCGGCGGTTAAACCTTCGTAGATCAAACTCGCCTGACTGCGTTCCTCGGTTGACATATAGCGATTTCGGCTACTCATAGCCAACCCATCACTTTCCCGCACCGTTTCACAACCAATGACTTTAGTTGACATCTGCAAATCCAAGGCCATTCGTTCGATAAGACGCCACTGCTGGTAATCCTTCTTACCGAAAAAAGCCGCATCTGCTTGGACGATGTTGAACAACTTTGCCACCACCGTCAGCACACCGCTAAAGTGACCCGGTCGAAAACGGCCACATAGGCCGGCGGCCATTTTCTCGTTACTCACAACAGTCTGAAAACCGTCTGGATAAATCTCGGCAGCTGCAGGCGCAAAGACCGCATCCGCGTTCGCGCTCTGGAGCTTCTCAATATCGTCTTTCAATGTGCGTGGGTATCTTGAAAAATCCTCATTTGGCCCAAACTGCAGGGGATTCACGAAGATACTGACCACGACCTTCATATTCTCTTTTTTGGCGATGTTGACCAATGAAATGTGACCTTCGTGCAGGGCACCCATCGTTGGGACAAAAGCCACTTGGTGTCCGGTTGAACGCCACTGACCGACTAGGGCCCGCATATCCGCTACGCTTAATACTGTCTCAATTGCCAATTAAACTGACCCCACTGCCATCCTGATATTCACTGGCTATCGTGGCAAATTTACAGGAAAAAACCTGTAAACAGAAGGATAATTCGTTAGGCTAGGAGCTTTGTGAGGATTTTAGAAAAGTTGATTTGGCACTTGTGAGATCCGAGGGGTAAGAAGACCATTGAACTGCCCTCCTGGCAATCCGGCCCATCCTAGGCCCTGCACACTTGAAGTAGGTCATCCAACCTAAACTTCTTCCATCTCCGTAAGAGTCCCATCGCCAAGCGAGAACGACTCATCCCATTCGGTCATCACACATGTAAGTTTTCCAACTTACATAAGGTGATTCGGAGGCGAGATTAAAAACTTTAGCCCACCTAGCTGGGCAGCGAGGTGGGCATCTTTGATCTAGCTCAAGATGCTGAAATTATTTTGGAAAATCAGATTCGGCAGCTTTTGCCTGGAAGTAAACACGGCGCTTGCGACCTTTGGAACCCAAGACGCCGAGGGAACGACCGTTATAAATCACATCAACTTCGCTTGCATCCAGCAGGTAAAGCTCAGCCAAATTATTAAACGTGAAACGGTAGGTATCCGGCTTAAACCAAGTATCTTCCTGTTTCTTTCCATCAAGGGTGAGTCGCATTTCAACTGCGTTCAACACGTTGATCTCAAGCACCTGCTCAAACGCTGCTGACGCATCGGATGGAAGATACAGGGTCTCATCCTCATTCTTAGCCAGCCCTTTGGCTTTGATCTTCGCCACATCTCCAACCACGCCGGGAATAACAATGCTTTCAGATTTTCCAGCTTGCAAATCGAGGGCAACACTTTTGGCCGGTTCCACGGCAACCTTATCTAGGGCAGGCACTCCACCGGCAGCCACCGGCGATGCAGCCACAACCGACACATTTGAATTGGCATCCAGGCGCGCCTTGTGCCAATTACTTGCTGCCCATCGTCCAAAAACTAGGGCGACAAAAAGCGTGACAACTCCACCGAGCACCCAGAGACGAACATAGGGGCTAACAAATCCCCGTACTAAGAAATGCGGCAAACTCAGGTTCAAATTGGCACGACTTTGATTCGTTCCTAATGCGGGCATCCGCGGCTTCTCGCCAGCAGCAGAAAAGCTACCACCAATCAATCTTTGTGTAACAACAGATGACGTATTAATTGGCTCGGCAATCCGCGCCATCACAGATTTCGTTTTATGAACTTCCTGAGACTCTTCTTCAGCCTCGGGCAACGCGGTTATAATGGTGGCGCCCCAGCATGCGTCATAAAGCCTAAGCCCTTCAGCGCCATCAGTTTTTAAAAGTCTGGTTATACATTTAACGAAACCACGACCAAAAACCTTACCAGGGAGCGCGTCCACGTCTCCTGACTCAAGGCTAAGCAGATAGGATTTATTGATTTTCGTTTCATAAGCAACTGCGTCAAGGGACAGGCCAGCCTTCTCACGCATAGACTTTAACCACATTCCAAACTGCGTCTTTGCCTCTGCTGGACCATCTGTAGCAGGTCTCAATGTTTGATCATGTGTCGTATCGCTCATCTTTACTGCCTCGATTAATTTAAGAGCGCCTTACTTCGGGATTTCATGGTACACTGGTCGCACCTGAGATCTACCGTTCTGCGATGGAGCCAAAATGATGAACAGATCATTTAAATTAACTGCGGTCCTGAGTTTAATACTTGTAGCCTTTGGGTGTCAAACGATGAAAGGCACCCAGGACACGCAAAGCATGGCTGATACGGAGACTGAACTGTCGGTCGCCCGGGCCTTTATTGAAAGCGGCAGACCGGATAAAGCCTTGTACGAATTAAAAGCCGTACTTGAAAAAGAGCCCGAGAGCGTCGGCGCTCATACTCTAATGGGGCTGGCGCAAATGGCCCTTCGCAACCCTGCAAAGGCAGTAGAACACCTTAAAATTGCTTGGAATTTAGATCCGAGCGCGCAAAATGCCCTCAATTTATCATCAGCGTATCTTCAAGCTAAAAATCTCGAGGCCGCTCAAAAAATAATCGTAAAAGGCCTCGCAGTGAAGGAGACACCACCCTACCGCCACAAAGAGCGGTTCTATCACAACTTAGCACTGATTGCCCAAATGAAGGGCAAACAGAGCGTTGCTGAAAAAGCCTTTCGTAAGGCGCTCGAGGAGAACCCGACCTTCTATCTGAGCCGGCAGCAACTGGCGATTCTACTTGGCAAGGCCGGCAAAGTTGAAGCCGCAAAAGAGCAATGGGATCTTGCGCGGATCGCTTGCCCACTTTGTCTGGAACCCACCGAGCAACTTGCAAAATATTATGAAAGCAAGGGCGATCTAAGAACCGCCCTGGGGCTCGTCACCGACTTCAAAAAGCTGGAGGGGATCAATCCGCCAGAGGCCAAGAGAGCTCTTGAGCTAGAAGCGGAGCTGAACATGACTCGGGCCAAACTAGCAAAACAAGCGGCTAGCGATGCCCAAAGTCGCTGATTCTTTTGGAGATAAAGATTTGAGCTGCGATACCCAAAGCGTGATCCCGCTTAAAAAAATATTCATCCTTTGTTTAACAGCACTCATCACTGGCACATGGTCGCATGCGCCACATCTACTTGCCGCCGAAACAAATCAGGCGACAACCGACGAATCCGTCAATCGCTACAAAAACCTTGATACTCTGGCGCGAGGTTTGTTTTACCTTGAGACTCTCTATGTCGATCCCGATAAGGTCAAAGAAGACCAAATGATTCAGCACGCCCTCAAGGGAATCGTGGACCACCTAGACCCTCACACTATGCTGATGCCCGCAAAAGCGTTTGAGCAGATGACCATCGACACCCAAGGTAAATTTGGCGGCGTCGGGATTATTGTTTCGCAGGAACGAGGGAAAATTATCGTTGTATCCCCAATTGAAGATACACCTGCGCACCGAGCGGGCGTAAAGGCGGGAGATGAAATCATTGAGATCGACGATCAACCCGTGGCCAAGTTCAAGAATTCTGATGCGGTTGATCGTATGCGCGGTGAACCAGGCAGCATCATGAAAATAACCGTGATCCGCAAAGATGTGAAAGAGCCTTTACGTTTCAAGCTTGTGCGGGAAGTGATTAAAGTCAAATCGGTCCGTGGGCAGTTGCTTGAGGACACCACTCTTTATGCCAGAATATCGAGCTTTCAGGAAAATACCGGCGATGAACTTGAAGCACTCATCCTAAAAAATGACCCCAAAAAACTTACGGGAATGGTACTGGATTTACGAGACAATCCAGGGGGATTATTGGACCAAGCCGTCGCAGTCGCGGATCTTTTTATCGAAAGCGGAATTATTGTCAGCACCGTTGGTCGCAACAAGGGTAAAGTTGAGCGGGAGTTTGCCCGAAAACGCGGTACGATCGCTTCTTTCCCAATCGTTGTGCTAATTAACGGCGGCTCAGCATCAGCCTCAGAAATTGTTGCGGGTGCCCTTCAAGATCATGAACGGGCACTTCTCGTGGGCACCACATCGTTTGGTAAAGGCAGCGTCCAAACACTTATGCCTCTGCCAGACGGTAGCGGCCTGAAGCTAACGGTCGCACGATATTACACACCCAAAGACCGTAGTATTCAGGCAAAAGGCATCAGACCGGACATTGTGGTCTCGGAAAAAGGAATTGGCGACAAAGATGGCGCCGTAACTCGGAAAGAATCAGACCTGAAAGGTCACATCGAAAGCGCTGACCTCAGTGACCTCGCCTCCAACCAAGGCATCACTCAGGCCATCCGAGCATGGCCCGAGGCCATGCGAAATGACATTCAGCTGACGACTGGTTTCACTTATTTAAAAAGCTATGCGATGTTCCAGCGCCGGAGCATGCCACCCAAGTAAATCTGAGCATTAGAGCCGAAGTATCAACCGCCACCAATCGACATGGGGTAGTTGTTGTACATGACAAAGTAAAAACCAGCGTCCATGACTGTTTTAATACGTCGACTACGACTTCTACAGAAAGTCACGTAGTTGTTAAAAGACTTCTCATCAGCAAAACACTTGATCATCATTTTGCAATCAGGGCAAACCATCATGGGATTGTGGGCCACATGACTTCGGACCGTTTGCCGGCAACAGGGCGTCAAATTTTTGAGGGCTGTCTCAACCATCAGCGGCGCAAACTTCTCAGCAACATCTTCTAACGACGAAGCCGACGTCGGCGAAAAATTTTCAGAAAGCTCTTCTTTAGCCATACCAGTGATTATCCTACGCGCTGATTTAACGATCGATTGTTGCTTTAAATCCCTCCACCCACAACTAAAGATTGCCTTTAAAGGGTGAAAAATGCGGGCAACCCACCCTTAGGGATTCATGTAGAAAATCACTCATATCAAAAATAAAGCAGTATTTTCCAACTATTAGACTAAACGCGCCAAATTGACTTATTTTTAGGCACTTCGCCTTTGTGTAGAGTACTCTGACTTGGATCAAGGGTCCAACAGCTTGAACAAACAGTCCCTCTGTGTTCTGGAGATTTTCATGAAAGATCCTGGCGAGACGAATAATGGCCGATTGCGAGATGTTGCTCTTATAACCAGGCCAACAAAAAATTCACCCATCAACGGGGCAGCATTAAGAAAATTGGTCCACGACCTTCACAGTGCCGCAAATGCATTTCATTTCACCGTAGACACCCTGGTGTCCGAAATGGGGGTTGGAATAAGTGAGCGGCAATTAAAAAAAATCCGTCAACTTCGGCAACACGTCACACTTAATTTCGAATGCATCGAATTAGTCTGCCAGGCATTAGTTAATATACAACCGCAGGACCATTCAAATGACAACCACCCTCATCCATCTCGATGACGAAATTCAAATCCTCGACTTATATGTGGCAGCGTTTGCGCGTTGGTCCTCCACAACGAATTTAAAAATCAAAAGTTTCAGCACTATTCGCGAATTTGAGAGTGAATTCACTGCTCCGCAAAAAGTGGATATTTTTATAATTGACCTCTACCTAGGAAAAAGCAGCGAGGACGGATTAGCGCTAGTATCACATTGCCGAGCTTTGTTCCCATCCTCACTAATCTTAGTCTCATCAAACGCGAAAGATCATCACCTGATTCACTCAAGCTTAAAGCTAGGTGCCGATGACTTTATTCCCAAGGACATAAAAACCGAGGGCTTGGTCCGTCTTGTTGATAACAAATTCCGGGCCCACCGCGTGGCGTGCCATCTACCAAAAGAGCACGGAACTGTTGCCGGTAGTTTCATGGAGAAGATGAGTCAGCGAATACCGCAAATCATAAGTTCAGCAGTAAACTGCGTTCACTTATTCGGCGAAACCGGCACAGGCAAAGAAATTATTGCTGACACATTTGAAAGCTGCCTGCCAGCAAATACTCCATTTGTACGTGTCAATTGTGGCGCAATCTCTCCTTCCCTTGTCGTCAGCGAAATGTTTGGCCATGTTAAGGGAGCCTTCACGGGGGCTATTTACGAAAAAAAAGG
>JBIJBX010000046.1:0-14510 GCA_044344995.1 Oligoflexales bacterium
CTCATCAGACGAACTTGGTGTACGACTAAACGACAAGACCGCCTTCGATGTCATATCGCCCTCTATGTGATGTGGCACAACGAGACCATTCTCGCTAGGCAGCAAGGTAGAGAGAAGCATTTTCCCTTTCCTAAGGCGGCGTGAGTTCCCGGTATATAGATTTGATAGGGAATCAGTACCGACCTCAACCTGCCAGCTAAGTACTGGCTTGTGGCGGCATAGCTCAATTTAAAGGTCCAAAAGCAGTCCAATTAAGTAGACCAGTTCATACTAATTAAGAATGACCGCAGAGATCCGACAGGATTCACTGGTTGGCGCAGAGATAACAACATCGTAAAGTTTTAGGACATACTCTTTTATACGCGTTGTCGGCGGGCTAGATAACCAGTCTGGTATACCGGGATCGCGATAAATCCGCTTGTGAACTGACAACTTAAATGAGTATTCGGTCTCCCGACCCCACCTACCGGAGTAGAAGTTTTGGACCGGACCACGCAAGGCAAGAGGTGGCCCGCCTGGAATTGGGGGAATCTCAAACTCAGGGCCCTGACGAAAATACGCGCACGGTAGCTTATCAAATTCAGGCGGCAAAAATATTTTGGCATTGCCAGCCCGGATGGCATAAAGATCCACTTGTCGCCCAGTTAGATCAACCGACGAAATGCCTGATCCGCTTTTGTTTTCATCCCGCGACGCCGGACCGTTATCGCCGTTAGCTCCACTCTCGGCGGAGCCAGCTTGGTTTGCCAGTCGTCCTGGACTTTTCACTGGCGCACACGCGACCAGCAGGTATATGCCACTCGTGATGATTGCCATAGACTTCATAGTTGATCACTCACTCGCCTAAAATGCATGAAATAAATCTGAGCCTCATTCAAGATGACTGGCTTTGAATCATCATTAAAGCTCATGCCCGTAAGGTAAAACCTGGTTTGGGTATTCAGATTGTTTTCCGTCGCCATGTCTAAAATCGTCACGCAGCGGGGGCGATCAGGGGACTTCAGAACGACTTTTCCAAGATGCGATGACAAACTATCTGGCGCACGGCTAAGCTGAAGATAAGATCGACTTGGCTTAACCCTATCCTCAGCCCCAAGCCCAATCAACACATCCGTCATCAAACTATCACTTCGCATGTGATCCCAGTTAAGCTGAAGAAGAGTCTCGATTGGGGGTCCTGATGCATTACTCGCAAGCCTAGCGGTTGATGCCGCAACTGATCCAATCCGATGCAAGAACCTGGCGGTTTGGATATCTGTTAGCAATTCTGACATGCTTCTAAAAACCATCACGGACAGTGTTGATGGCTCTGTCACTTTGATCGCGCAATCATTGCGACCCGCCGCTTCCATGGTGGCTGTCAGGGCATAACTCTGAGCCATGCCGGCTTCATCCCTACGGCTAAGCACCTGCATTGCGGCAGATCCCATGGAACGGCTGGAGTTAACCAGATATGGCCCCTCGCTTAATATTTTTTTTCCACCGGCAGTTAAGTGCCATGTGATTGAAACACCATCGCATGCGGAGGCTTTGCCGGTTGCTGGCTCCCATGAAAATCCAGCCCTGACAAGGGTCTGATCTCCGGGCTTCACAGATGATAAGGCTATATTTAAAATCGGGGTACTTTCACCCGGTTTGAGATCAGATGACAGAAGCTTGTCTGAATCGATCATATCCACGACGAAGTGAGAGTTCGTCGCCTCGTTTTTGCGGGCCGCCTCGATCGCTTCACTGATCCGAGCGGATCGAAATAGCAGCAGTCCACCATCTGATCCGCTGGATAATGCTGGCTGATTGTTGAGTGATCTTAAAGTCAAAGTCGTGTCGGTATTTTCTGTAATCTCATGCGCTAAAACATTGCGCGACACCATGATGCCGCCATCCTGGTCGCCAACATATTGAGAAGTTGATGATCCTATCGCCGAATTACCAAGGTAGAACCCCAGTGATTGCAGCCCTCCAGACCCTGATTTGGCAAAGGAAAATCGGCCAAAGGCATATAATTGGTCACCTTTAACAAAAGTATGTTTACCCAAACTCAATGTGTTGGTCGTTGTACCCGCGTGCGCTTCCGAAGTGATCATATCGTACAGCAAATAGATCGTTCCATCTTTCACACAGTAACCTGACGCATCGATTGAACCGGCAGGACATGCCTCAACTGATTGCGATTTGTCAGCGCTCACCTTGATGGGCTTACAACCAAGCATCGACGTACCAGTCAAGGCCAGCGCGAATGCGGTTACTGGTTGACGAAAATAACTCAAGTCAGGCCCCCTTATTTGGAGCTAACGATGCCAGTTTGCAAGCTCTTGAGATTTTCAAGCTTTTCCTGCAAAAACAAGTCTCCGGCAATAACCCCATCAGCTTCGATCATGTGATCGGCTGCCTCGAACGTCTTACCTGTGACCGCGATATTGACGACAGTTTGGTTACCATTCACGGGGCGACGAACCAGGTGATCCACTTTCCTGAACGCACCGCTACGCACAATGATTTCGTCCGCATCTGTCAGCTCATCGGCTTGCTTCAGGCCCTGCCGGGTCATGAAAGGATGTTTTGATGTCACCAGAACTTTGCCGCCATCCTTGAAACCCACTTCTAGCATGCCTTTATCGGCTTCAGGACCTTTGGATACCCGAATAACGATTGCGCTTAGTCCGGTCAAAGGATTTTTAACCCGGTCGTTGAGTTTAATTTCCTGAATTTGTTTTTTGGTCCCATCTGCCATGGTGATGAGTGTCTCTGGCGCGAAACATCCACGCATGGTTCTAAGTTCTGGTGCCGAGGTGGCAGCTGCTGAAATTGTACAAGATTCAGCGTCTATCCCCTTGATGGTCGCCCGGTAGTTTACCGCGTACCAACCTGCTTCATTTGGGTCCCATGCCAAAGTCTTTTGTGAGCCATCCTTGCGTTGAAAAATCGTGTAATTGAAACTGGTATCAGCGCCGCTAGCGGAAAGTAACTCTGGGCGTCTCGTGTATTCGCTGATTGGAATCGTAACCCCAGCCGGGCTTCCAGGAATCACCTCACTGACAGTCTTCGAGGGATCAACAAATCGACACATGGCCGAATTCGTTGCAACCGGTGCTTTTGACGGATCTTCCTCGGTAACCGTTGGATCCCCTTTGACATCATCAGGGGCGCCACCAAAGACAGCTCCTTGAGCATCTCGATCTTTCAGGCGGTCAACTTTTGCGCCCCGAGTTTTACAAGCACTCATCGCTGTCATAGAGGCCACCAAAAGTGCCACCGACACGTGTGTTTGCGACAAATTACCGAACAATCGAGTCGTCATACGCTGCCTCCTATGCGACCATACACATCGGCAAACCTCCCTAAAAAGATTAGGTATTTTGTGTTAAATTTTACAAATGCCTGAAATGATTGAAAATCTTGAGACTGCCGCAACCCGTCCAGTTTTCCCCTAATAGTTCCTGAAACTAAAAAACCCCGGGCAATTCCCGGGGTTCTCGTTAAATAACAAAAGCGTCCAGTTGAAGCCGACTCATTCAGTTCGCACCACACCATTACGAATGGGTTTGTTGGCTGTTACTACAATGTTTCCAACTAAAAAGTCATCGTAATCACCGGTGCTGACCTTGTTGTAGTTTTTGTTGGATTCTACAACGAGCGCATAGCGACCTGGGCCAACCGTTAGCCCTTGATATTGAATAGAGTTCGAAGGCGGCAAAACAGGCTGCACTTGCAAAGTCGCGCCATCGCGCAATAGACGACTAGTGTTGGTCAGTAAATAATCGACACCACATAACTTATTTATGACGATTCCAAGTTGAGTCTGAGGCTCTGTGACTTCAAATTCAAAGAAATAGCGATTTCCGCTTAGGGAGTAAGTATCAATCTGTTCTTTGCAGGAGCTATCTGGATAATTGTTGTCGCCAATATGAAACACCTTGTCGACACCAAATTCGATTTTTTTATCCGTCGGCTGTCTTACGGGATCAGTGGTCGTGGTGGGAGACGGTTGGGAAGGTTTCGTGTTTGATTTTTTCGCCGACTTACCAATAAACTCGGCGCCGCTGCCGCAAGCAGAGAGCAGTACACTCACTAAAAAAAAGATGAAAAAAGACTTGGGACCAGTTTTTCTACATTCCATGACAACAACCTCATCAACAGTTAACAGCAACATGATCAAAAGCACTGCTAGAACCTATGACGGGGGCATACCCCATCTAGATTGTCCTTAACAGAATTTTAAGGTTATTTCAAGGATTTTATTAAAAATACGTTTATTTTATCGATTTTAAGGGCTTATTTAGTCCCCTCAGAGAGGACCGCCCGACTAATTATAACCCTCTGAATTTGTTGAGTTCCTTCGTAAATCTGGCAGATCTTCGAGTCCCGATACAGCTTTTCCACGGGATATTCGGAGTTGTAGCCGTAGCCCCCTAAGATCTGGACAGCGTCCTGGGAGACCTTGACCGCGATGTCGCCGCCCATGCACTTAGCCATGGAACACCATTTTGTATTTTTAAGACCCTGGTCGGCCATCCATCCGGCTTTTTGATAGAGTAAACGGGCAGCTTCAATCTCTGTCGCCATGTCGGCAATCATGAAAGCAACCGCCTGATGCTCGGAAATGGTTTTACCGAACGCTTTGCGTTCAAGGGCATATTTCACGGCGTGATCCATGGCGCACTGGGCAATACCAACGCCGATGGCAGCTACAAACGGGCGAGAATGGTCAAAGGCCTTCATTGCGTATTTGAAACCTTCACCCTCGTTACCCAATAAATATTTTTTGGGGACCTTCACATCCTTAAATGTGATCGCGCGAGTGTCGGAGCAGCGTTGCCCCATATTCACTTCTTTTTTCCCAACTGAAATTCCCGGTGTCTTTGCGGGAATAACAAAACCACACATGCCTTTATGACCCAAACTAGGATCGAGGGTGGCAAGCAAAAAATACCATGATGCCACCGATCCGTTGGTGATCCACAACTTCTCACCGTTAATCACGTAGTCATCGCCAACCTTGCGGCAGGTGGTCCGGATACCCGCAACATCACTGCCCGCACCAGGCTCTGTTACACAGTAGGCCGCCATCTTTGGCTCGTTGACCATCGGAGTTATAAACTCCTCGATTTGAGCTTTGTTTGCAGCTACAAGTAAAGGCCCAAGGGCCAGATCATTGGCCGTGATCGCAGTCGCCATCGCAGAACAGCCGTAGGCCAGCTCCTCGACGATCATCGCTTGCACCAGGGAGCCTACCCCTAAGCCACCGTGCTCCTCTTTCAACCCTAAATTTAGAAGGCCGTTGGCGTGTGCCTTTTTGATGACCTCCCAGGGATACTCCATACTTTGATCATGATGGGCAGCCTTTGGCAGCATTTCTTTGCGCGCAAACTCACGCGCCATATCAACGACCGCTTGTTGTTCGGATGAAAGAGCAAAGCTAAACATGGCTGACCCCCAAATGAAATCCCTAATCAGGCTGTCCCAAACAAACGATCACCGGCATCACCCAGACCCGGAACGATGTAACCTTTTTCATTTAGTTTTTCGTCCACCGCCGCGGTGAAAATCGGTACATCAGGATGAAACTCATGAAAGTAGTCTATACCCTCTGGAGAACACAGAAGAGACAGAAACTTAATGCTCTTAGGCTTAGCTTCTTTCAGTCGATCAAGGGCAGCCACGGCAGAGTGACCCGTCGCAAGCATAGGATCAAGAACGATGGCCTCACGTTCTTGGATGTCTTTAGGTACCTTGAAGTAATACTCCACAGCCACCAAAGTCTTTGGATCACGATATAGCCCAATATGTCCCACGGGAGCCGACGGAATAAGACGAAGCATACCGTCCAAAATCCCCTGCCCGGCTCGCATGATTGAGATAAACGCCATATTTCGTCCGGCCATGACCGGGGCGTCCATAGTCGCGACGGGTGTGTCAATTCTCCGCGTAGTCATCGGAATGTCCCGGAGAACCTCGTAACCAAGAAACATACTGATCTCGCGTAACAGGGAGCGAAATTCGCCTGTTTTCGTATTTTTTTCGCGCATGGCCGTCAATTTATGCTGCACCATGGGATGACTAATAACGTGAACTTGTTTGTGATTCATAAATTTCCTCTGTAACTAAAAAACTGTTCCATCGCTTTTTAACTTCACTGGTGATCCACCATCTGCCCGGAGTTTTGCGGCAACTTTGCGACCGGCTGCCCAAGTGCCGCCTTGCAAGACTTTCGCCAGCGGTAACTCATCTGCCGTTTTACCCAAAGACTTGCGCACCGCATCACCAATTTTATCAAGAAGAGCGACAGTGAGCGCACGCCATTCAACCACAAACTCGTCACCGGGCGCATATTCCACATTCAAAGCATCCGCCTTGACGGTCTCCAAGACACCCATATCAATAAGTAGTCCACCATTTCTGTACTCTGGCAGACCAGTCATCTCTTCAACATGGGTGATCTTGCATCCTGCCCATTCAAGTGGTTCAAATAGTGAATAAGTCATCCATTGACTGAGCTTGTGAAATGGCACCAAGTCGGCGGTCTGACCATGCCCACCAGCAAGTGAGTGACGCCATACATCACCCAAATTCACCTCGCCAATTGTGACTCGTCCTGGCCAAATAGTGCCGAAGGCTTTCAAGACTGAGGTCAAAATATCGGTGGCTCGAATGGTTTGCGCACCAAAATTATTTAGAAGGTAATCCACCAATGCACCCACAGTGCCCGCGGCAGGTCCACCAAAGTAGGTCTGATCATCGAGCGCGGCACCCAAGTTGCGAAGTAATGCCAACCGTCCCTCAAGACCAACAATTGGGTTAGCCTTCGTGACTTGAAAACCGTTTGCGAGAACATCCGGCCGCATGCCTTTTAATGCTGTGGCGTCTGTTTGCATGGCGTTACGCGGATCACTTGAAAATAAGCCCTGAGCGAACATATCAAAGCTCGCTACCGCAAGGCCTTCACTTTTCGAATAGGTCTTGCCGTGTGAGTCAACATAAGACCAAGACATACCCGCGCCGGCATCCAACAAAATACTGGGCACCACCAGGTCATAAAACATTCTAGCCAGTGACAAACCATCCCGCCGATTTTGTGGCGCATTGCGCTTTAGCCACGCGATTCGGTCGACACCGCCAACTTGGAAATGCGACCAACGACTGTGATAGGGAATTTTGCCGTCAGGATAATTTTCTTTGGTCACGTCAATCACAAACCGAGACACCGCGTCGAGCTTATCAGCACGAATACGAAAGTGTTTAAGTTTGCCCGCCAAACCTATTTCATAAAGCGCATGACACCGTTCCCGAATAGCGCGGGTTGACCTAATATAATCGATGTCTTGATTTGATGTCATGGTTTCAACCGTTCATAATTTGTTCGCAGAAAATCCTTGCTCACTCCGTGAGGCTGCGTCCCTTGGCTTTTTTAAGCTCGTCTTGCGTCGGTACGCCCGTTGCGGTGAAGTATCCAGCGGCTTTTTTCGCATCCATTTCTACTTTAGCGTCCGCCGGGATCAGTTCCTCAGGAATCTGAACACGGTTAATGATCTTGATTCCGCCACTTGCAAGCGCGTCGTACTTCATGTTGGACATGGAAACAAAGTGATCAATCTTCGTGATGCCAAGCCAATGAATCACATCTGGCATCAACTGCTGAAATCGCATGTCCTGAACACCGGCTACGCACTCGGTGCGCTCAAAATATTTTTCGGCTGTATCGCCGCCCTCTTGGCGTTTTCTGGCGTTATAGACCAAAAACTTGGTCACTTCCCCTAACGCTCGCCCCTCTTTGCGGCAATACACAATCACGCCAACACCGCCACGCTGCGCCGTTTCGATGGCCACTTCGATACCGTGGGCCAAGTAAGGGCGGCACGTACAGATGTCGCTACCAAACACGTCAGATCCATTACACTCGTCATGCACACGGCAGGCGTGTTCAACGTTCGGATCACCAATCTTGTTGATGTCTCCAAAAAAGTAGACTGACATGCTACCAATAGGCGGTAGAAACACTTCCAAGTCTGGACGAGTGACAAGTTCTGGATACATTCCGCCTGTATGTTCAAACAAAATGCGACGCAGCTCCGCCTCTTCACAACCAAATCGCTTGGCGATCCCTGGTAGCCACCAGACCGGTTCAATCGCCGCTTTCGTGACGACGCAGTCGCCATTGGCGGCCAGAATTTTACCGTCGGCCTTAAGCCGCCCTGCCGCTATCGCCGCCTGGAGCTCAGGCATATTGATATGCGCTTTAGTGACCGCGATCGTCGGGCGAATATCGATGCCTTCGGCTAGATCTTTCGAAAAAGCCGTCGCGATATCAGCACCCCATGGGTCGATGGAGACGATCTTTTCAGGATCTTTCCACTGAGGCTTTGGCGCCAGAGGTTCAGCTGGAGCCGTATTTGTTAGGTCTGGACGATGATCCGCATTAAGCGCACCTGCCGCGACCGCGAGAGCTCGGTACACTGTGTAGCTTCCGCTGTGGGTGCCGATCACATTACGGTGGGATGGATTTGTTACGGTCGCAACAACTGGCCCCCGTTCCTGAGGCGTGCTTGCGCCCCACTTGATTGGCTTGTACACCTCAGCTCCAGGTAAGCCTGGATGACTGGTTAATTTAATATGCTTTATTTTTTTCTTATCTGGCATAACTGCCTCCTTCAACTCATCCACGTGGCATCAGATTGCTCTGCCCACTTAATCGTGATCTTTTTACGCTGGGTCCAAAACTCCAGGGAACTCTCCCCTGTAATGTCACAAACGCCAAATTTACTTTCCTTGCTACCACCAAACGAGAACGGTTCACGCGGGACAGGCACTCCAATATTGACACCAATCATGCCATTGGTTGCAGTGTCTGACACGAAACGAGCAACCGCACCACTGGTGGTGAAGACGCTTGTGGCGTTACCAAATGGATTTTTGGCTTCAAGTGCCATGGCCTCAGTGAGATTCTTGACTCGCACAATTGTGATCACTGGCCCAAAGATTTCTGACTTAGCGCACTCCATGTCAGGAGTGGCGTGGTCGATAATGGTAGGTCCAATCCAATTCCCACCCTCAAATCCTTTGGGTGGCTTCGCATTACGTCCATCGACCAGAATCTTGGCACCTTGCTTTTCGGCCTGGGCAATGGCAGATGTGATGCGGCCTAATGCCGCCTTGTCGATAATAGCGCCCATTTGTGAGCCAAGTTCTAGAGACCTGGTCGTATCTGCGATCTTCGTGATCAAATGATCAACTTGACCCACGGCCAGCATCAAACTCGCGGCCATGCATCTTTGGCCGGCACAACCAGTGAAGGAGTCAACGACACCTCTCACAGTAATTTTTTCGTCGGCATCGGGAACTACGAGCAAATAATTTTTAGCCCCACCCAGGCATAGGGCTCTTTTGCCGTGAGACGTAGCCCTAACGTATAGAGCTTTTGCGATCGGAGTGGATCCAACGAAACCGGTCGCTTGCACCAGCGGATGATCAATGAGCGACTCAACCGCCTCCTTGCCACCATTGACCAACTGGAAGACACCTTTTGGGAATCCAGCTTCTGTCATCAACTCAGCCATGTACTGGGACGTCACTGGGACTTTTTCCGAGGGTTTTAAAATGAAGCAGTTACCAAGAGTTATTGCTATGGGATACATCCACATGGGAACCATGGCAGGAAAATTAAACGGCGCAATCCCAACAACAACTCCCAGAGGCTCCCGGCGGTACTCGCAGCTCACACCGCGACTTACGTCCATGGCCCCGCCGGAATCCATATTTTGAAGGCTTATGGCAAATTCCGAAACCTCAAGACCTTTCATGATGCCTGCGCGTGCCTCAGCCACCGACTTACCAGCCTCTAGGGCTGCGACGTTGGCAAGGAAGTCCAATTTGGCCAAAACCAATTCGCGGAATTTGAGCAATCGAGAGCAACGCTCTTTAATCGGAGTTGCGCGCCAGGCCGGAAACGCCGCCGAGGCCGCACTAACGGCCGCTTCCACGTCGGCTTCAGTTGACATGGACACGCGGGCGATCACTTCGCCGGTCCACGGTGAGACCACATCTTGGGTCTTACTGGACGAGACGAATGCGCCATTAAGAAAATTTTTACACTCTCGAACCGTCTTGGGACGTTCTACAAACATAGTTGGGTACCTAGCTGATGGGCGTTGCTCGCCCGCTTTTGCTCGAAATTATTGACATTTTGTGCATTTACTGGCGAAAATGCAACCCAATACTGCGTAATTGGCGCGTTGAGGGCCTGATTCTGGGTCAAAACGCCCGTTTTCCACCGTCTTGGTGACGGTAAAATCCCTACTTGGAGAGGCCCACAACCCATGCGTAAACCCATCATGATCGGCATTGCGGGCGGCTCAGGCTCGGGCAAAACAACGATTGCTCGCAAGATCCAAGAACGCTGCTCGGGATTTACGACTCTGCTTTTTCAGCTCGACCACTATTACCGAGATCTTGCTCATTTGGATCCAACCGAGCGCGACAAGGTCAATTTTGATCACCCCGATGCATTAGAGATGCCGCTACTTGAGAGTCATGTGCAAAAATTGGCGGCGGGTCATGCTATCGAACGCCCGACCTATGAATTCGCCAGTCACACGCGCAGCTCAAAAGTCCAGAAACTGGATGCAGCAGACGTCATCATCGTAGACGGTATTTTTGCCCTGTTCTCGCAGCAGATTCGGCAGCATCTCGACTGTTCCATCTTTGTAGATGTCAGTGACGATGTACGTTTTATCAGACGGCTTCGTCGTGATGTGGATGAGCGCGGGCGCACGAATGATGGTGTAATCAAACAATACCTATCAAGCGTCAAGCCCATGCACGATCAATTCGTGGCACCCACAAAGCATCTCGCAGACTTGGTTGTACATTGGGATAATTACAATGAACGCACGCTTACTATGCTGACAAACATGATTTTAACCAAGACCGCGGCCAAGGCCTGAATTTGAGGCCACGGGATCCTTAGCGCAGTTCTAACCATTCTTCTCTGGTGTATGGCCTTGGATGACGACTCCAATCAACGTCCCAGCCCTCAGGTACGCCAACTCCCGGAAGTCTGGTGATTAGCCCTTTTCCGTAAACGTTGCGATCAAAAAACTGCTGCATATTTTGGCCTAGGGCTTTTTCCATCTGCCCTTGAAAGATCGGCGTTGTGATGGTCTGGCGTTTAAATCCACCAAAAAAATCCTTGAGCATGTTGCGAAGGCCACCAAAATTAGTGCTCGCCAACATTGCGTCAAAATCAGCCATCAACTCGGCGCCGTAGGAATACGCATCACGGGTCGTGTATCTTTTGTAGGGCGAAAAACCTCCCAGAACCCGCGGAGTTCCCACTTGTCCATTACCACGTGGGTAACCATCATCACGCCAACTAGCGATCGCCTCATCAATCCAGCCGGCGTTACCGTTAGCTGGCATGATGCCGCGAGCAAACCAGCTGTGAGTTGTCTCGTGACCGAGAGCTCCAAGGGACGTGATCGTTGCGCCGCAGTACTCCATACCACCACCAGTGTCCGTGATGTAGGCCGTAAACGATGCGTGCGCGAAGGCTCCGTAAGTGCCCTCAAGCTCCGCAAGGTATCTTTTCAGATTTGTCATGCCACGCGTCACGTTAGATTGAGATCCACTGTAAACGGTCAACGGAATGGCTCCGTTGATTCCGGCATAAGAAGAACGCTCCACCGCAAATCGCCCTTTGGCAGCCATGTGGAAGTAAAACGAAGAGGATGTAAAGTAACTTGGATACTGAATCTGCCAACGGTTAAACCCAAGATCTGTAACCACACCATTCACGAACAACTCATGCGCACGATCTGAGCCAATGACTTCGACTGTGACGGTCTGCTGATACTGATCGTATTCATAGTTTGTCGGCGCGTATTGCTCCCAATACTCCCGGTCAGTCAAATCACTCATGAAAAACCCAGCTGCAACTGCACCATCCGAGTAAGATACTTCTTCACCAAGTTGATAGTCGATCTCCAATACGTGATTGTGCCCTGGACTAACCTCAACCCCAACGGCTCGCAACGTTGATTGGCGATCTGGATCTTTCAACAAAAAAACATTCGCCAGCGGAACGTCACCACCATCAAGCTCAACTCTGCTTGGCTTTGGAATCAGATCAAAAATCGGCATGCCGTCATGAGCGACGGTGAAATTTATAATCGCACTGGCGGTGGTCTTTCCAGACGCGACGTCAAATGACAAATTCAACCTGACGGTTGAAAAATCCGCAAACACGGCATTTCTTGCGTCATATATGAACTTAGGCGGAGCTTTATCGAGATCTCCTGCGATGAGGCTATTAGCAAAGAATAAAACGGACATTCCAAGCCCGAAAAAAATACGAGAGATCATAAACATCCCCTAGTGTCGTTATGAAGTGCCTACCTCTATGATATTAGTGCAGTTTACTTGCCAAGTAAAAACTGTTCCAAAACCAGCGTCATTAGCTCCCAAATATTTTTATCTGCATGAAGATTGGTGCGATGGATTTATTTTTTAAAAATTAACATAAGAAAATCCTGACAAATAAGATATTTATCCATTCGACTCGCGGCCAAACGCGCCTTACGCGCATGCTATGATTGGGCGTATGACACCCCGAAATTTAAAAGCATCATCAGCCTGCTGGTACATTGAGGCACTTTGCCTTGGTGTCACCATTGGCTTTAGTGAAGTGTTGCTGGCCATCTATTACGGTAGCCGCAACATGGACTCTGTCGCCCTTGCTGTTTTTATCACTGTTCCGGCAGCTTTTGGCGCCATAACTCAGGCCCTTGTCACCCGCAGCAAGGGACTATTTCATAACGCACGAACACTGGCTTTAGCCTCCATCAGCGTACAAGTCGCTGGCCTCCTCATGATGGCCAATGCCCTTTACTCCAACGAGGGCGACCAAATCAGGATGTTTATCGGTCAGTGCTTGTATTGGATGGGAGGAATGACATCGTCAAGCCCAACCCAAGAGATTCTTGCTCGCGAAGTGGACGCCGAGCAACACAATCGCTTCTTCAGCCGACGCGCCATGCTCATGACCATACTCACTCTTCTTTGTAACTTTGCATCAGCCAATATACTCACCAGTGGCCTGACGGCCTTGCTCATGGCTAAATTATTATTCGTGGCAGCTTGCGCCCGAGGGCTTTCCCTCGTGCTCGTCGCTCTTTGCTCCCATACACCAGCCAGCTCACCCTCGTCAGGTCAAAATGGCGCGGAAGATGCCGTCTTTATTTCAATACTGCAATTGAGCCTGGTCATGATGTTATTTAGAGCGGCGGTCAATATCTCTTCGCCCTTTTTCACGACCTATATGCTCCAGGAGATTGATCTGAGTTTTGCAGTCTACTCCATGCTGACCGCAATCCCATTGATCACAAAAACACTGTGCTTGACGAACTGGGCACGGCTTCTTGACGACAACCGCAAATTTGAAGGGCTTGCCATTGCAACCGTGGCCATCGGGGCTGTGCCCATCATGTGGGCTTTTTGGTCGTCGCCAGAATGGCTAAGTATTTTACAGGTAATATCAGGCCTGAGTTGGGCGGGCTTTGACTTGATCAGTATTTTGCTGGTTCAAAACATGTACCCACGCAGCATTACGCAAAAGCTTGGACTTTATATGGCCCTCAGCAGTATTGGCAGCGTTCTCGGGGGCGTCATCGGCGGCCTAATTCTCCGCTACTCGGGTGACTATCATGTATTGTTTGCAGTCTCAGGCGTACTCAGACTAGCTACTGGATTTGCCTTCCTGTGGTATCTGCGCACGCATCACCTTTTCAGATTCCATGATCTAAAACTAAAGTCTGGTCTCGCGACACTTATGACCGTGAGACCAACGATCGAGGCCGCGGCTAAAATCTTGCCGCTTCACACCAAAAGAGAAAATAAAGCGGATCATGCCGCTTGATGAACTGACGCTAAATGCGCATCTGAAACTGCAAGTCTCCCCCGCCCCATGGTCTGAATGGTGCTTTTTTTGAGTAGGGAAAATCTCTGGTGACTTGGTCCATGTCCCAAGTTGTATTGACGCCCAACCTTGTGTTGGGATTTAAATTGAAGTCGAAAAGTAACTGATATTTGAGTTCCCAGGTTTTCCACTCTCTCGCGTCTTCTCGCACCAGGACATCGTTCGCATAAAACCCATGCTGGATGGCGGTATGGTCGCTGATCCTACCGTGACGGGAGACGATCAACCCCCATTCGTGGCGCCGGACTTTTGATGGAGAAAATGACTCTTGCCACATCAGAGAGTCACTTTGTGATTTGTCATTTACGTAATCCACGTGGCGTAAAATATTCTGGATAGCAGCCGTGCAAAGAATATCTTCCGACACTTGTTGATCGATCCCAACCTCAATTTCAGAGACTCGCCTAAGCATTCGTTTAGAAGCACCGAGCGCAACTAAAGACGTCTTGTGTTCCATTTTTTGTTCTTGCGTCGTTTCGAAATATACCCGTTTATCATTTGCAACGACCCATTCGGCATTTAAGGCTGCAGACTTTCGCCAATA
>JBIJBX010000047.1:0-14485 GCA_044344995.1 Oligoflexales bacterium
GAAGTTCATTGGTAGAGAGTTTGTGAGCGAAGGCTGACCGGAGGCTCTCACAAACGAGCTAACCGCTGGCGCAACATTGTCATGGGTATAAACCACAAGGCTTGTACAGCTTGAGGCGTTCCCGTAGGGATCCACACCCTTGCCAAATATGGTCGTGACAGCATTACTGTCGAGTGCAAATGTTGTAATCGTTTGGAAAGGCCCCGTGACGAGTGAGGTTGAAGCTGAAATCTCACCTGTACATGTATTTTCTCGGTACAGTGTCACATTAGCCGACTCAGATACGGTTAAAGTAACCGCTGGTGAACGAGAAACCCCCGGCGATACCGGTGCAATGGACGTGAAATTAAGGACTGGCGCCGTAGAGTCAATGACTATCGCTTTTTGTCCCGCTAGACTGTTGGCACCACCCAAAGTAGGCAGACTCAAAGCAGCAGTGTTACCTGATACGTCTTTGATTGACCCGCCATTAACATCAAACGCACCGGAAGCCGCATAATCGAGATCAGCCGCATTGTCGCCCGAATTCACCACGTAATTGAATGTCAAAGTGCTGCTTCCAGATCCGGATGCGTAGGTCGCATAACTTGAGCCACTTCCAGGACTCATCAAAATTCTTGGCGTTCCTACAACAAATACATTCTCGGACAGGGAGACAACAATCGGAATCGTTTGGCCAACTCCGTAAGTACCATTTGCAGCGCTGGACGTTACCGACGAGACGGTTGGGGCCACTCCATCATGAAGGTAGCTAGTCATCAGAGAGCAGGACGAACTATTACCCGCAAGGTCGGTCGTTTGCGCGTAAACAGATGATGTCGCGTTAGCTGTAAGGGTATTGGTAGTCAGTACATTCGCACCCGCTACACCTGGCATCGCAATTGATATTGGCGAGATGCAACCAGCTGTCAAATATAACTGCACATTACTGACTTGCTCTGATAAAGAAATCGTAACTGACGGTGTAAGCGATGCCCCGGGCGATACGGGTGCAATAGAGTTGAAAGAAATCGTTGTGGGTGTTGTATCAACAACAATATTTTTATTTCCGGAGAGACTTACCGCAGAGACCAGATCCGGCAAAGTCAGCGTCGCTGGGTTACCAACGGCGTCCCTAATCGTAGCTGTACCCAAACTCAAGGCAGTAGTCGACTGATAATTGAGCCTCGTCGAATTATCGCCAGCGAAGACCGTGTAATTGAATGTAAGTGTATTTGTTCCAGAACCAGCCGAGTACGCCACCACCGCATCGGTTGTGCCGGTTTCAAGTGTAAGGGTCGGTGTTCCCGTAACATAAACAACTTTTGAGAAGCTCAGTTGGATCGGGATCACTTGCCCAGCCTTGTAATAGCCATTATCGAGGGTCGAAGAAACACTTGTAACAGCTGGCGGCATACCGTCGTGAATATACGTAACAAGTTCGGTACAAAGCGAATAGTTACCTGCGGGATCAACAGCTTTACCATAGACGGTCGTCGTTGTATTAGTGTTTACATTCGCCGTCAGGGTGATACCAGGACTTGCAAAAATTGTGTTCGGTGCAAAATCAGATCTCGATGTCGTACATGAACTGTCAAAGTATAGAGCAAGAGTGGCAGGCTCGGATGTCGAGCCTAATAAGGTCGGTTTTAAACTCATTCCTGGGTTTGCCGGTGATAGTGACGAGAATGCTATAGTTGGAGCAACCACGTCATAAACCACGGATGCATCGACCGAGAACGATGCGCCATTCAAGTTCCCGTAATTATCCTGAACGGAGTTCGCCGGAATCGAAGGGATCACTGTTCCGCTCGAGCTCACGGATGTGGCTGTCAAATCCCATGTGATATTATCAGTGGAACTGAGAGCCCACGTCACAGAGCTGGCAGTTCCAACCTGTGAAATATCTGCCGTTGTAAAGCTTCCAGGGGCGACGGCATCCGAGAACACAACTCTGTACCGGATAGGCGCGACGTTGATTGGATCTGCTTGACCGTTAGCCTGCTCGAGGGTGACCGTAAGCGGCGCAACAATATAGTTTACGTTGTTTGAGGAGGTGGAAACACCCGCATTGAATGTACCTGCTCGATCGGATACTGATCCACTAAGAAGTTTGGGCTGTAAAGTGCCGTTGGACGCTACGGTCGCTGCGATATTAAATGTTCGTTGGTCACCGGAATCTGTCACAACCCAAGTAACACCAGTGGCCGATCCAGCATTTTCTATATCGCTTGCGGTAAACGTACTAGCGTTCAGGGCTTCATTAAATGTTATCGAGAAATTAATCGCCAATGAGTTGGTGGAAGGAGCCTGGGCAGTGCTCCGAGCAAACGAGTTAATAACAGGGGCCACGTTGTCATGGGTATAAACCACCATTGAACTACAGGCAGAAACGTTATTAGCCGCGTCTACGGATTGTGCAAAAATTGTTGTAGAGCTATTAACTAGGAGCGTATTCGTTGTTATGGTTTGATTAAGACCCGGGACTAGTGCTTTCGCTGCTGCAATAGCGTTCGAACAACTAGAATCACTAAACAGAGTCACGTTTGATGGCTCTGAAACTGTCAGGGTCAGAGTTGGATTCTGAGAAGTTGAGGTGGCGCTTGGTGCAATAGATGTGTAAGCCACTGTCGGAATTGCAGTATCAATAATAATTGATTTTTGACCACCGAGGCTGTTTGCTCCGCCGATACCAGGTAAAGTCAATACAGCGTCGTTCAATGATAGATCGCGGATAGCGCCGCCATTCAAATTCAAGGCTGTTGTCGACGCGTAGTCTAATTTTGCCGACGTCTCGCCATTGACGACTGTATAATTAAACGTCAGAGTCGTGCTACCCGAACCGGAGACATAAGAAGCGACTGAACTTGGTACACCCGTCGCCAAAGAAATTACAGGCGTCCCAGTTACATATACGGGTTCGGTGAAAGTTACAGTGATCGGTATCAAACGGCCAGGGCCATAGGGACCGTTCGCGGTGGTTGAAGTCACCGAAGACACAATTGGCGGTCCGCCGTCGTGAGCGTACTCGCCAATTTTATTGCAACCAGATGAATTACCAGCTGCGTCTGTTGCCAGGGCGTACACGGACAAAGTTGTATTAGGTGTCATTGTGAATGCGGTGAATGTGTTAGCACCCACGGTAGCAGCAGACTGACTCGAAATACCTACTGAACAACCAATGTCATTAAAGAAACGAATAACCGGGACAGCCTCAGTTATTGTGTAATGCACCTGTGGATTTTGACTGTTGCCTGGGGAGACAGGCGTCGTGCCAGTCATGGCGATCACCGGATTTTCAGTATCGATAATTAAATTCTTTGTATTGCCAAGACTGCCGCTAGTTCCAGGGGCAGGCAGTGTCAGGACGGCGCTGTTGCCTACGAGATCCTTTAAAGTACCGGAAACCAGCTGGAGGCTTGCCCCTGATGCGTAATCAAGTCGTACGGATGTATCTCCGGAAGCAACAATGTAAGTGAAGGTCAGAGCGTTGCTACCTGACCCGGTTGGGTTACTTAAGACGGTATTTGTGAAACCGGTTTTTAATGCAAGCTGAATACTTCCAGTTAAGAATACAGGCTCAGAGAAATTCACGGTTACTGGAACAACCTGGCCAACCCTGTAGCTACCATTAGCTAGCGTCGAAGTCACCGAAACTACCGACGGTACCGTCACGTCTTGGAAATAGCTGAGAAGACTCGTACAAGCTGACTCATTGCCGGCGAGGTCCGTCGCTTTACCGTAGATGGGTGTATAGTCGTCTTGGGTCACAGCCGAAGTCACCTGAATTCCAGGACTTGAGAACACAGTGTTTGGCAGGCTGCTTGACTTGGCAGTCGAACAGCCACTATCGAAATACAAGACAACACTGGCCGGCTCTGAGACAGTGCCTAAGACTGTTGGATTACCTGACTGCGAGGGGTTGGCAGGCAGCACCGATGAATACGCTAGTGTTGGAGGAGTAATGTCATAGGTAATCGTATTATCTGTCGCAGTCGACGCTGCGTTTGCATTTCCAAACTTATCCACAACAGTGTTGGCCGCTATTGTCGGAATGAGCGTACCGGCCACATTGACTGAGTTCGCCGAAAGAATCCAAACTTTATTATCAGAAGTGGATAGGGACCAACTGATGCCGCTTGCAGATCCGTTTTGAATAATATCACCAGTCGTGAAACTCGATGCGCCAACGGCTTCTGAGAAGGTAACCTTAAATCTTATGGGTAAAAATCTGACAGGATCTGATTGACCGTCATCCTGGGCAATCGTCACGGTCTGTGCCGCGACCAAGTAATCCACATTGTCTTGTGAATCGCTGACACCAGAGTTCACATTGTTGGCATAATCAGCGACAGAGGCGCTCGAAAGCCTTGGAAGCAGAGTGCCGTTGGACGCACTACTTGCTGATAATGTAAATGTCTTATGATCACCGAGATCTAAAATATCCCAGCTGATTCCGGGTGCAGTACCTAGGTTAACGATATCCCCAGCAGTAAACGTGGCTGGATTGATGGGCTCACTAAATGTCAGCGTAAAGTCAATTGGTAAAGAATTTGTCAGAGCCGGCTGTATTGATGCTCTCGCAAAACTCGCCACCGCTGGAGGGGTATTGTCGTGGGTATAGACGACAAGGCTTTGACAGGCAGAAGAGTTGCCGACAGCATCAACAGACTTCGCAAAAACCGATGTAGCCGTATTCTGCGGCAAGCTATATGTTCTGATTGAGCGGCCACCACCAGCCGGCAAACTAACTGCTGCTGAAATTTGGGTGGTACAGAGGGCATTACTGTAAAGGGTTACTGTCGCCGCCTCGGATAGGCTCATATTGACATTCGGAGCAACGTTAGTTGAAGGTGACGCAGGAGACGTGGATTGATACGAGACGGTTGCCGGCGTTGTATCAATCGAGATGGATGACGATCCACCTAAGCTCGTTTCTTCACCCGGCCCTGGCAGTGTCAAAACCGCATTGTTGGCTGCAAAGTCTTTGATCGTTCCGCCATTAAGAGAAAGCGCGAGAGTTGACAGATACTCAAGGTCAGATGAGGTCTGCCCCTGGCCCAACGTGTAATTGAATGTCAGCTGGTTACCACTGGATCCAGATGTGTAATTTACAACGGCATTGTTAGGAAGTGTAAACAGTGTCAGTTGCGGAGTACCGGTTACTAAAACTGGCTCCGTGAAAGTGACGAGAATTGGGATCGTTTGGCCCAGACCATAAGCACCATCAGGTGCATTAGTCGAAACGGACACAATCGTTGGTACAACGCCATCATGAATATAGGTCGTCAAGCGGGTACAAGCCGACAGATTCCCCGCAAGGTCCAGACCCCGCGCATAAATCCCTGTTCCGACGTTCAGCGGCAAGGTGTTCGTGGTGACGTTGTTTCCACCTGGAACTGCCCCAATGGCACCTGAAATCAACCCGCCACAAATATTGTCTTTGAACAGCTCCACTTTAGACATGTCTTCAGACACATCAAATGTTACTTGTGGTGTCCTGGTGTTGCCAGGGGACGCAGGTGTTGTCATCAGGAAGGATATTGTCGGCGTCGTTGTATCGACGACAATATTCTTATTCACACTGAGGCTTCCTGATGTCCCTGGAGCAGGCAGCCCAAGGGACGCGTTGTTCCCGGCTAAATCTTTAATCGATCCGCCATTAAGGCTCAAAGGATCCACAAAAATGTAATCCAGGTCTTCGGAAGTTTGGCCTGGTTCGACGGTGTATTTGAACGTCAATGTATCAGTACCTGACCCGCTCGTGTAGTCCACAACCGCTAAGATAGAGCCCGTCTCCAAAGTAAGCTGAGGAGTACCGACCACATTAACAATCTCGGAGAACTTAATCGTAACCGGAATCTCGACGCCAGCCATGTAAAATCCATTCGGCTTTGTTGATGACACATCAACAACCGTAGGATTAATTGCATCATGGCGATATGTCACTAAAGGCTCGCAAGCACTCCAGTTACCTGCAAGATCTAGAGCCTTAGCATAGATGATCGATTCGGCATTGGCTGGAATACTACGATTCAACGTAATACCGGGGCTGGCAAATATCATATTATTTGCAGTTTCCGACGCGACGTCCAAACAGGCACCGTCGAAATAAAGAGTTAACGATGACTCAACGGAAGTTGTACCTAAAATTGTCGGCATTAATATCGGGGATGGATTACCGGGAGAAACATATGACAGTGCAATAACCGGAGGGGAGATTTGGTAGCGAACAAGATTGTCAGTTGATGTGGAGTTCGCATTTTTATTGCCGAACTTGTCGCTAACGGCATTCTGGAGGATGACGGGGATGACCGTACCCTCAATGGCGATCGCAGACGCGGACAGGGCGTAGGATTTATTATCCGACGTCGAAACGTCCCAAGTAATTCCACTAGCAGTTCCATTTTGAGTGATATCTGCCGCCGTGAAACTGGCCGGATCCAGCTCTTCGGAAAATTCCACATTGAACAGTATGGGGAGGGCATTAATTGGGTCGATTTGGGATGCGGCCTGATTGATGGTAACAGTCAATGGAGCCACAGAGTATCCAACCGAGTTACTGGCTGTCGACTCAGAGCTATTAGTGTTTGCCGCCGGGTCAGTGATTGCGCCTGCCGAAAGCTGCGGTATGATCGTCCCATTATTTGCAGCAGAAGCGCCAATTGTAAATGATTTATTATCGCCTGAATCCGTGATCGTCCATGCGACCCCTGTTGCTGTACCAGCGTTATTTAAGTCATCTACCGTGAAACTAGCCACATTGATCGGTTCGTTAAAAACCAGACTGAAATTAACCGGTAGGGAATTGGTTAAAGCAGTCTGACCCGCAGCACGTCCAAATGACACGACTGATGGCAGCACATCGTCATGGGTATAAACTATCACATTTCCGCAGGATGACTTGTTTCCTACAGCATCTACGGCTTGAGCGTAAATCGTGGTTACACTATTCTGACTTAAGTTATTCGTCGTTACTGTTTGACCCTGACCGCCTTGAAGGCTCGCTGTGTCTGAAATTGCAGCAGAGCATGAAGAATTACTGTAGAGAGTCACCGATGCTGGCTCTGATAAACTTAGTGTGATTGTAGGCGTACGTGAACTTGAGGCTGCCGCAGGAGCTATGGATGAATAACTAAAGGTGGGTGACTCCGTGTCGATAATAAACTGTTTAGTACTTGAAAGACTGCCGACACTGCCCGGAATCGGTAACTGAAGGTTCGCTGAATTACCCACTAAATCCTTGATAGTTCCGCCATTCAAACTTAGAGCCGATATACCGTCATAATCCAGCACATTAGCTTGCTCGCCGGCCGACACCGTGTAGTCAAAAGTCAGCGTGTCAGTGTCACCACCACTCCGGTAAGATAAAACAGTCTGGGATCCCCCCGTTGCGAGACGCAATTGTGGGGCACCAGTGACTTTGACAATTTCAGAGAACTTCATGGTGATTGGTATATTCGCTCCCGCTTTATATCCACCACTATTAGCTGTAGAACTTACTTCTGAGACACTCGGCAGAATGTCGTCATGAACATATGACACAAGTTCTTTACACTCAGATGGGTTGCCTGCTGGATCAATTGCTTGCGCATAAATTTTTGTAGTGACGTTGCTCGGAATATCATCTCGCGCCCGAATACCAGGTGATGCGAATACTGTATTAGCCCAGGCTTCAGATTTACTACTAGTACAGCTTGCGTCGTAGTAGAGGGTCACCATGGATGGCTTCGAAACTGTTCCCATGAGCGTTGGCTTCTTTTCAGGCGAACCAGCTGCCGGGAAAACGGTCGAATAAGTGACTAGGGGAATCTCGATGTCGCGAATAAGCAATGAAGTTGCGGCAAAGGCCTGCCCACCGTCAGTTAAACTCAACATGGCACAGAGTTTGTAGTTTCCGTTGGCTGCTACCGAACTAATGGCAGGAATCGCATTGAGCGGGTAGCTTAAACTTTCATCGCAGACGGTTGACGGCGAAACTAATGCATATACAGCTTTGTCAAAATTCGAAGCACTCAATGATGCTAGTGGCGAGGAACTTGAGGAGTCCGCATTATTGATGAAACCGTCGGAGGCCTGATTAGCTAATGCGAGTCCCGAAATGACGGGTGTTTTCGGGTCAAGAGCCGCATCTTGAACAGCAAGATCCCAGGAGAAGTACTTTGAGGTGAATTCTGGGTCTGCAAGTTTATTTCTCCCCTGCAGACTGAGAGTCGCAGCGCGCTTGACTATCCCAACCGTGAGTTCAAGCTTGTGGGGGCCTGTTTGGTTACCTCGGGGACGCCAGTAGTAAATTGGCTCGGTTCCGACATCAACACCGTTGAGACGCCACTGGTAATCAACCGCGTACTTTGTGGAGTAGTAAACTGCCTGCACTTCAAACTTAGTTCGGTGGGTTGCTGAAATTTTTGTCGGCACAGCTTGGCTTAAAATTCTCGGCTCTATCTTTTCGAGCTCAACAATTACAGAACCAAAGACTGTATCATAAGCTTTCTCACCGCGTCGATCCGACTTGATCTCTTCGACAATTGTTTCACTCGTTGGCGATTTCATAGCGAGGACATAAAGAGCGTCAAGTTCAGGTAGCTTTTTATTGACTGCCTCGTCGAGCGAGGCTGTAAGAAGCGTACGGTCAACAGCGAAGTCGATGGCTGTCGTGGCACTTGATAGATCTTGCGCCCTTCTGCCAGTAATGATGCGCGAAAAGTACTCACCACAACGCTCAGCTTCAACCTTCCAAACGTCTGTTTTGGAGTTTAAGTCGATACCGAGATCATCTAAGTTTCCAAAGAAGTAGGTATTATCAGCATCAGCTTTGACTGATGTAAATCGCTGTTTGACTTCGGCGAACTTGCTACCATCCCAGCGAGCAAAAAGGGTCATGTACACCGTCGCTACATCGGTACAGCCTTCGCTTGCACGAAGAGCGTTCGAAGACGTGCCCTCAAAGCTAATGGAACCTTCCACACTGACCACACCGGCAAGTGGGTTGTTTCTTTTGTTACTGTTGGCAACGGATCCAGAGAATTTCGAGTCACAGCTTGTGAGGGGTAAAACGCAAAGCAACGCACACGCAGCACCAAGTGCCGCCTTTGAGCGCCAATTTGTCAAACATTCAAAAAACATAATTTATCCAATGTGCTTTCCGGCTTTTACCGGCTCGGAACCCCACCCAAATCCTTTAGTTTCTCAAATTTCTCCTATTAAATTAGCTATTTAAACCCGTATTCAGAGACCTCTCGAGCCCCTAACTCCTTAAGTCTTATGAGGGGCATAACTTTGAACCTTACCAAGCAACTCCAAGTCCTAATCCCACAGAGAATCGCTTCATTTGAGCATTTAAATTCGCTTCCTTCTCAATCAAATGAATATCTACGGTTTCTGACTCAAAGAAAAAGTCATAGTTATGCTGTGATTGCTTTCTTCCCTCTGGGCGAGGGGTGTAATAGCTGATCGTTAACCGATTATTACCTCGGTCGATGAGAAGGGATTGATCCACGAATTCATAGAGATCTTTGACCGCACTTAATCGGTAGCGCATAGACTTTTTAGTTAGCGTTAAGCCACCAGTAATTCCAAGTCCAACATTATGGTCAGTATGGTCTTCTAACAGATACGCTACGCCGTCGGATTGATTCGAAATGTAATAACGAACATCCATAAGTGCGACACGCGCGTAAAGACCGGCGTAAAGCTCCATATTTGACGCGAGTCCCTGGAAGAAAAACCTTGTGCCGAAATCCAAGCTAGAAAACCTGAAATATTCCAATGGATCATCCGTCCTGGTCAGAAGCTCTGACTCAGACTGGCCTTTAACAAATGACGAATGAGATACACCGCCAAAAAACTCCATTGTCTCATCATCGGCCTGCGTATACATCAAAGTCGTAGCCGACTGCTTTTTGAGCATCGGCGACTTGGCTGAGCTCAACACGTTTCTTGCAAGTGAAAAATTAATGCTTTTTCCTGGTAGTCGCTCCCAGTCGCCGGCGTTACCAGACATGGACCGCTTAGCATCCGCTAAACGCTTAGCACGTTCTGCGGCCTCAGCTGCGAGGGCAGTAACGGCTTCTTCGGCGGATTTAGCTGCCTGAGCAGCTTTAGCACCGCGTTCTGCTTCAATGGCAACCTTGTTGGCGAGTGCCTCTGCTGCTTTGGCTGCTGCAAGTGCCTCTGCCGCTTTCTTGGCCTTTGCCGCTTTCGACAGCTCTGCGGCTCTTGCTGCTTCCGCAGCCTTAGTGGCTCGAGCAGCCTCTGCTGTTTTAGCGGTTTCAGCTGCTCTAGCGGCCTCGGCTACCCGCGCAGATTCTTCGGCTTTCGCTTTTGCCGCAGCCTTTGCAGCTCGCTCTGCTTCAGCGGCTCTTGCCGCTTCCGCCGCGCGCGCCAACTCAGCAGCTTTTGCTGCCTCAGCTGCTGCCTTGGCCTCTGCAGCTCGCGCAGCCGCACTCAGTTCGGCCGCTTTGGCTGCTTCAGCTGCCTGTTCTGCTTCAGCTAATTTTGCATCTTTTAAAGCTTCAGCCGCAGAGGTGGCTTCGGTTGTTGGTTGCAGACCGCTGGTAACTTTTATCCCCGACTCATTTTTACGACGCACAGCCTCAGCGTAGTCGGCTGCGTACTTCGCGCCTAACGCCTCTGCCTCCGCGGCTTCTTTCTGCGCCCGCGCAAGCTCAGCAATTTTGGCAACGCGAGCCGCATTTTCAGCTGCTGCGGCTTCTACTGCTGAATAGTAACCTCCAGTTGAGGACTGGTCGGCAGCGTTTGCTTCAACAAAACTTGGGTTTTCCGTATCACCAGAGATGGAATCTTGGTTAACTGACTTTTTTAGCGCCTCCAAGGAAGCCACTTCTGTCGACAAACTGCCGGATCCGGCAATAGACTCACCTACAGACGAAACTCGCGGCATCACGATCACTTCATCTGCCGTGAGATTTGACCACGAAGACTTGGATGGATTGAAGTTTTGAACTACATTTGCCCAACGTGACCGACTGTAGAAACTAAAGTTTTTGGATCCGGCTGGAACACCGTTAGCGGCCAAAATAGAATCAAGCGTCGCTCCCTCGCTCGGGGTAACCACAGTGAAACTCAGCACACCCGAAGCAAATGCCGCAGGATTTTTTAAACAAGTATCTTTTCTTGCGGGTGCCAATCGACGATCAAAACAGGCGGCAGGAAGTGGAACTATAACGTCAACAGCTCGTTTGACGTTTGCGTCCTGCTTGGTTAACAGAGCATCAACCAATTCTTCCCAGTTTCTCCCCTCATACCGCTCAACATCACCGTAAGGTGGAGGTACATCACCCACCAAGCTCTTTACTTGGCGAACAAATGGACCGGCCTTACGATCAATTGCGAATGTCGTGAAGTAGATCTTACCCTTACTATCAACATCTGATTTTGCTGAAGCTTGCGTTGTAACTTCGACTGAATTTATCGGTGACTCATCGACTGCCGCAGCCACTGCTGCCGACTCGTCGGGTTTCATTGCGATTACATTTGCTGGGGCAGCCTCAACAGCCACGGCTGGCGCACTGGCTGGTTGGCTAGCGGCAAGCTCAGTAACGGTCGGCAAAATCAAAATCGTACCAGGGCGAAGCATATTAGAACTATCGAGTTTAGGGTTCAGATTTTTTACAATATTGACCCAGCGCTCTTGATTATAAAACTTGTGGCTTAGTTCAGAGGCAGGAATGCCTTTCGACTCAAGAACTTCTAGCAGTGATTTATAAGATCGAACTTCATGCAGGGAGAGTTCAATATATCCATTAGCAAACGCGGCTGGATCAGCAAGGCAGGCGGATCGCTTCGCAGGAGAGAGAGCATTATCAAAACATCCGGCCGGCAATGGCACCACAACAGGAAAAGGTTGCTTCGATGATGAATCTCGCTTCGTAAGAAACAGATCAACCATCTCATCCCACTGGCGACCGTCGTAAAGTTTTGTGTTGTTATGCGGAGCAGGAACGCCACTAATTCTTGCTTTGATTTGTCTCAGGAAAGGACCTGCCGCGCGATCGATATCCAAAGTAACGTAGTAGATTTTGCTTGGTGCAATTTTTTCAGCAACATTAATTACACTGTCACCTTCGGAGAAAATCGCGGTAGATCCGCCTAAAAATGCGCAGACAACAGCCAGCAATCGCCAGACGTATTCTTTAAAATTTAATTTTGCGCTACGCATCTATCTCTCAGGTCACCGAGCCGAAATAAATTAAATTTATTCACTGATATGTTAATTATTATCGATGTAGACCATGCCAATCAAGGCAGACAGGGCTTTTGCAAAGGGCCACTAAAACCTAAATTGTGCGGCCATTCCGCGTCCTTAAGTGGTGAATTTGTCATTATGTCAATTAAATTTTGTTTCTTCGCCACACCAAAAACGATGCGAGCCAGAAACAGTAGACCGAAAACACCAACCTCATAACCACAAGAAAAACGGGGGTTATTTTGTGAAAGATATTAATTAACCAAAAATTCCATTTGTCAAAACGCAAATTAAATTTTGGAAATAAGCGAAGAAATCGAAAATAACTCAATAAAAACGCGCGAGGCCTAAATTGCCTCGCGCGTTTTTGCTTTAGTTGATTAACTAAAAATTCTGGGTGGAATCACTCGGCCTGAAGCAACTCAACCTCAAACACCAAATTAGCGTTGGGTGGAATAACTTTTCCAACGCCCTGACTGCCGTAGCCAAGAGATGACGGGATTTTAAGGCGTCTTCGTTCACCAATCTTCATCCCTACAACCCCTTCGTCCCAACCTTTAATTACCTGGCCGGAGCCAAGCACGAATGTAAACGGCGTTTTTCGTTTCTCGCTTGAGTCGAACTCTGTTCCATCCTCGAGTTTGCCAACATAATGTACGGTTACTTTTTTTCCTTTTTGAGCTTCAGCGCCAGTACCTGGTTTTAACGTCTCAATCTTCAACCCTGAAAGATCGATGACGGGTGTGCCAGCGACTTGCCCCGTCGCAACCTTACTCTCGTCAGCGCTCTTATTTGAGCACTTTGTACAACTCGTAAAAGACAACGCAACAGCTGGAATCACAACTATCAAAAATTTAAACATACGCATAGAACTCCGTGTGTAGATAAACTTACCCAACATCATACCAGATCTCTTGAAAATCTCCCCCACCAATAAGATTATTTTTTGATATTCTCTTGGAATTAATAATATGGAAAACTTAATGCCATGACAGTTAAGATCAGCAATCACTCTATCAATTCCTACACCTGGCAAAATTGGCATATTTTCAGGCCTGAGAGGCTTAATGCTCTTGGCACCACGATTACCAAAGAGCTGGCTGACACCCTGGAGTTCGCTCGCGACCAACTGGCCCCCGAGGTCCGTGCCGTTGTACTTACGGCTGAGACCGTCGTTAAGTCAGGCTCAGCCTATTGGGTCGCCGGTGGTGACTTAAAGGAACTCTCCACTTTAGACCAAAAACCTCAGGCGCGCCTATACGCACAGACCATGCGCAGATTCTGTGAGGGTCTCGAAACTCTACCAGTTCCGGTGATCACGGTCGTTGATGGTGCTGCTATTGGCGGTGGCGCTGAATTAGCCCTCGCGGGCGACATCCGATTGGCAACGGTTCGAAGCACCCTTGAGTTTAAACAGCTAAAGCTTGGGCTTGCAACCGGTTACGGATCGGCAAGTCGGCTGGTTAATTTGTTGGGAAAATCAAAGGCCCAGGCACTGCTTTACTTCTGCGCCAGCATCGATGCCGAGACCGCCCACCGCGACGGCCTTATACATAATTTAATATCGTCAACCACTACGGAAGAGATAGCTCAACAAATTCTTCCGATTTTGGAACTAAACCCGAAAGCCCTTGCTGCTCAGAAGAAAATGCTGCGTCTGGCATCATCACAACCCTCTGGAAATCAAGATTGGGCCGATGAGATTTTTGAATACATCTGGCTGAATGATACCAACGCAAAAAATCTTTCTGAAATCAAAGCCAGGCGCTGAGCTAACGTTCCTGCCTCAAAATATCTTGGTAAGCCTTGCGAAGATTATTTTGGAAAGCCCAAACACCCAGCTCTTCGCTGACACAAATTCGACCTTTATTATAAGAACCACTTTTGAGTCCTTCTTGCACCCGCTCACAGATATCAATATCTTCTTTCTGAACCAAATCTGAAACTTCAAGATCATCTCGCAAACGCTGACCGAGCTTTTGTGGGTCAGTTTCACTCAAGTAGAGATCAAAGACAGTCAGACAGCGATCAGCATCAATCGGCAAAATACTATTTACTTGAACTCTGCCAGGCATGATGTTGAGCATTAAATTTGGAAATATCTGGTAGTAAAATGCCGCGCCGCCCGTATGGTAGGGATTGTCCTCGCTGGCGAGTGGCCCATATTGCAAAACTTTATTTTCTTCGATAACGGTCTTATAGCCTGAAACATCGAGAATCTTGGCGAGTTTCGGGTGAACGCTTTGAATATGATAACCTTCCATGTAGTTATCAATGTAAACTTTCCAGTTGGACTTG
>JBIJBX010000229.1:0-4200 GCA_044344995.1 Oligoflexales bacterium
CGCCACTGTTAAGACCTATTGTTGTGTTTGAAAAAGTTATATTGACCTGGTTGCCATTATAAAGGCCGTGATTTGACGCGGAAATTAACACCGGGGACGACGGCGGGCTGATCGTTATGCTGCCGCTCAAAGTTCTAACACTTGGCGAAAACGCTCTGTTTCTGCAGCTTGACTTTAGTTTTCCATCGACGCCAGCAAAATTTTTCCCTATTCGGAGGTCCCATGGGTCTATGGGCGATCCTGTGCCAGTATATCGGGTTCCATCAGAGCCAAAATATTGGAATACTGCGTTTGATTTTAGCTGTGTGTTAAAAGTGGCAGAGGTTAAATCTGCACCAGCTGAATTAGGTAACGGATAACTGGAGCTAGGATATTCTCCTCGCACGCCTCCAATGATGACGTCTTTTTTGATATTTCCCGAAACAAGTTCTGCAAAGTCGAAAGCCTTGAAGGTATTAGTTGTGACGCATGAAACTTGGCCGTTTGCCGAGCAGTCGTTACTAAATCCTGTTGTGGCAGTTCCGTTAACACCCAAAACTGTCACGCCATTTAGCAGTTGAGTGGACGAAGGCAAATTAATTATCTCGTTAAAGTATCCCGGCGATGGCATAGAGGTGCTACTAACATCTAATGTCTTTTCCGCGATTGATCCTGTGACGCCTGCGATGGTAAGGGATTGCAGCATTTTCGAGCTATCGATTGTGCTTGTATCAATTGCTTTCATTGTTTGTGCTGCAGGGTAAGCGAACTGGGGAACAAAACAATTTGATCCGTCTACAGGGCAGTGCTTGCCTGCAAAGAAGGATCCATTTGCCACGCATGATTGTTGGCCGTTCAGGGAGCAGTCTGCTGGTGATGCAATAAGATCACCGTTCACGTCAGCGATCATGATGCCAGATCTTATGTTTTGAGGAATAAGTTTTGTGCTATCAGCGGCTTTGAAACTAGCCGTCGTCACGCACCCCACTTGGCCGTCTTGGGTGCACGTTGGGAATGCCGCTGCTGCGTAGCGCTCGCAAGATTTTAGAGCTGGTGGTTCTTCGGTTGCCGCCAGTAAAGGTTTGGTAATTTTTGTTTCAGAAATTCCAACTTGGAATGTGCCGAACTTGGTTGTTTGGAATGACACTTTATTCTGACCACGGGTTACTTTATCGCCTGGAATCACTCCTACCTCGTAGGAGGGCTCACCGTCTTTTAAAGTCATCCAGCGGTACATGACCACGAGGTTATCTGTATCGACGTCGGCAAGGGCAAACGCTAGAGCGCCAAACGGAATTGACAGGGTCAAAGGATTACTGGCCACCACATCCTGACTTGCAGTGAAGCTAACACTAGGGCCGCCTGCCGCGATGGCATTGCCTGTGAGGCCTAAGTCTTGACTAAAAGAATTGGTCGTCAGGGCCACACCTTCGCCCACCATGATCGAAACAGGAATGGATAGGGCAGCGGGAGGAATCGCTACGGCAGCGCCAGCAATGGCACCTTCGGTGATGCGCATCAGCTGTGTTTCGGCTTTGGTCGGGTCGATTTGTGCGACGAAATTACCTTCGCTATCAAGGGTGGTCTGGAGGTTTGCCACAGCACCCATTTTGTTAGCAGTGGTCTGCTTCATGAAGGAGTCTTCACAAGATGTGAAAACCAATGCTAACCATAACCATAAATGCAAATTGGCTTGATGACTTGCATGAGTGAACCGTTGCATAGGAATAACCCCCACAGAGCGGAAAAACCGCAATCGCCCCGTCTCTTTTATATGGGGTTCGGCCTGACAGAGGCTATCCTTGAGAGGTCTAAGATTTGGCAATATTGACGCTGACTTGCGTGAAAATCTAAACCCCTAGAACCACTCGATATAGCAGCGTTATTTCGGTTCAATTTTAAAGAGTGACGCACTTAGTTTTTCAGCTTTTTTGAGGTCTTCATCATTGATCTTAAACTGACGTTTTATGAGATTCTCTTCGTGTTCAAGATTAATGTCAAAAATTCCTGGATCATCAGTTGCGATCGTCACATGAAGTCCATGTTCTAGGAATCTTTGGAGGGGGTGAAAACTTGGTTTTCCCAGAGCACCTATCCTGATGTTGGAAGTGGGACAGCTTTCTATGATTGGATTTTTTAATTTAATTACGCTGAGGGCAGCCGATTGAAATCTTCGCGTGTGTTCAACCAAATCCTCGTCGTAGTGCCACGCTACGGATTCATTATTGGTGTTTGCTTCGATTCGTTGCGAAAGCCATTCGTAGTCTTTCGTGGTGTAGTCGCCTTCGGATAGCTCATTTTGCCACGCACGAAGCCAAGTTAAATGGGCTTGAGTTTCCCTAATGGGTTCATTAATTGTTCGCCCGCATAAGGCTTCGGGTGCCATGCCGAGTGCCAGGGCGTGACCTAATCGCCTGACACCAATCTCAGTTGCTTCAAGACACCACCTTGCTGCCGAATGTAAGGCGACATTCTCCCACATTTCTCCCACATGATAGAGAATTTCTAAACTGTGATGCCCTTGCAGTCTGTCATGATTAATTTGCTCAAATAATTTCTTTTTGGAGGTCGGTGGATGTCCCCGTTCATTGCCACAAAAGTCGATCCCAGTGAGCCATGGTTTTAAGTCAGGATTGTCGGCCATAAATCCCATTAGGAAACCATAAGAGTCCCAAGCCTCCGCGTCTTGACGGCTAAACGAGATGGCAAGTCTTGGGTGATAGTCGTGTGTTTCATATGAACGGGCGCAATTGATCAGATATTGGAGATATTTGGCACTTTCATGGGGCGGCAGATACAAGGGCAGAAACGTTCTGTATTCTTTGTAGCCAGTCTCTTTGGCATGGGCCGCAAATACACAGTCCGCTAACGTCAAATCATCGGGACTCGGCGGGAAAAGGGCAATCAAAAGGTTGAACTTTGCCTGAAAGATATCGAACTTGTTGACGGCACCACAAACAAAATGTCGCTTAAACTGATCAAAGCCATCACTGTGATTCCACCACGCTTCGGGGTTGATTACAATGCTGGTTGCTTTTTTGTATTCCGATAAAAACCACTGAAACCTTGCGTCGTATTTTTTTGCCCTCTGAAAACTTTCTTTGAATAGGTCTTCAGCCGACAGGCAGCCGTACAAATGTAAATGGTTTTCATTGGTTAATAGGGGCATTATTCTGAAACCTTGTGGCGCTGAATGCCTTCTCTCATTTCCTTTGAAAATATATCAGCTACGTCAGAAGGGGTGTACCTGATTAAAACCGTCTCTGATTTATCCACGAGCCAAAGTCCGGGAGCGAGGCCTTTTTGTTTTCGTATAAATTGCCGCCTTGTGCAATAGACTTCCCCCTCGCAGGCGTTACTTCTTTCGCTAAAATGCAGGGCTAAAATGCCCGCAGCCTTTGCGATGTGTGCCGGTAGGGGGACCTTGGACGGCAAACCGCTGATGATTACGTGGCTGCCGCGACCGCCACCAGCGATATGGACCCACCAATCACTTGATCTGGCTGATTTCACAATTTGGTCAGATTCCTTCGCGTCACGCCCCAGGGTTAACAGGACTTGCTCAGCGAGTAAAAATTTTCGGCCCAAACCCGATTTTGATGTTTTCGTTAGTTTTATAGGTTTGGTGCTATTTTTTACTTTTGCCAAGCCAAGGGTGGCCAGTAGCGGGTTTACTTCCGATTGGGGCAGGGGAGCAGATGAATTCTTAATTTGAGTTAAAGCCACTTCAAATTGATCGATCTGATCTTTTAATTTTTTCGTACGTTCACCCTGCAAAATAAGGGCTCTTTCCAGCTTTTTTAGTTGAATATAAAGTCTTTCAAGATTTTCACCGGCACTTTTGTCTGGGTCGAGTTGGATTGTTCTTGGTTGTTGACCAGTTTGAGCAGCATCAAGTTCTAGTTGATGACTGCCTGGTTTAACCAACCAGAGGTAACTGGATAACAGACGGGCATCATCCTTGGTGTTGGTTATTGATTCCTGGGAGGGCAATTTTACTAGGTCTTGTGCAAGTGTTTTCCTAAGGGTTTTAAGGCGTCTGGCTATTTTATCACGCGCTTGCCGATGCTCCAGTGATAGTGCCGTTTGCTGCTGATCACCTTGCACGTTTGCATGACTGGCGTCAGGCAGGAGAGATCGCAACCAAAAATGAAATTGCTCCCTATCAAGGTCTTCTGCCTCCATAAAATATTTAGCGGCTGGCTTTCTGACCGTAAATGT
>JBIJBX010000048.1:0-14437 GCA_044344995.1 Oligoflexales bacterium
CTACGGCCAAGCCATATTGCTCAGCTGACTTTAAAGCAACGGCCGCATCGGCAGCAATAGCCTTGGCGTAAGTCCCAACTGTGAAAGAACCATTTTGCTTCCAAGTAGTCGCAAGATTCTGATCGGAGACAAACACCACCGTTTGCAATCTTTCCCAACCAATGCCAGCACCTAAATCAAATCCGCCTGTTTGCATGAAGGACGGCGCACTCCAGCCTGATCCAGTGCGACAAGACATCAATCCCTCCCCACCGCTTCCACCGAGCAACAAGGCTCCGCGGTCAACCTGCATGGCTATCATACACGTGGATTTTGCAAGTAACTCAGGAGTGACAACCAAGCCACCATCTCGTCCCTTAATTCGCATGGCCGCATTGACCGCTGCCGCTGCTTGCTCCACCGTGGTTTGAATACGCCATTTTTGATTTGGCTCAAACTGTGGGTCTGCGGATTCCTGCAGCGCGGAATCACTTGACGAAGTTTTACAACCAGAAAAACCGAGGAATAATGCTACGAAAGCGTAACCAAATTGACGCACAATCAACCTCCGAAATAAGGCTTATGTTTTTTGAGAGCTGACGAAAATTATACCTGTATTCCCCGGAGCGGCAAATGGTAATCCATCGGACCTTGTGCACTTTGCCAAAGCTCGATAGTCTTTAATTAAACGTCGCTATTTTGCGGCATTGATGCGGAGAACCCAACCAATCATGAACACGACTGTATTTTCATTACTGCTCCTCATTTTAACAACCCTTTCCTGTGCGACGACCTCTGATGGCCAAATCTCTGCCGATGGCAAAAACCCGACGAAATCAGCTTCAGAGGTCACAGCAAAACCATCATTAAAACCTCGCGGTGAAGCGGCACTGAACTGCGTAAAATCGATCAACGAATTTGGCCAACCAGGTCAATGTCAGTGTCAGTCCGGACTTTCGTATAACCCCATCACTGGGCGCTGTGAAAAAGGCGGTCGCATGTGCACCCAGGCACTTGTTGAAATGTTCAATGAGGCCACAGGCCAGTGCCATACCGCCCGCAACGGCTGCGAGGCCGGCGATCTGAAGTCTATCGGCTGGCGTCAGCGAAAGCCCGAGGATAGTTGTAAATAGTGAGCTGGCTCTTAAAACTTGTTACTTTCCCGCCCGTCCCGGGACCCAAAGCGGTTTGACGCGTCGCCAGGACAGGAGCCTCTAGAAAAAGGGACGCCATAACACCCCGTATTCAATCAATTTATTGGGCGCAGTAAAGGCAAAATGCGGTTATCCGAACCCGAGTATTGGCGCGAGGCCATTGCGGAGGTTCGCTATGAAAGTCGGTATTGCAAGAATTGTTTGGGTTGGCGCACTCGCCGGAACATTGGGCTTGGGTGTGTTCGGCTGCGCCGGATCAAAGAAATCATCGAAAAAAAATGAAGATCAAGGCGCTACAGCTGCAACGTATTCGGCAACTTTGATCTTGCCGATGCAGACCAATCAAATGTCTTTGACCGACGACGCCATTTCCTCCCTTGAGGTTACAACTTTTGATTCGAGCGGCAACCAAGTTAGCGCATCAACAACGACAGTATCAACGGATGCAGACGGCATATCCTCGGCAGAGATTCAAATAGACCCTGCCAAGATAACGGCCGTTGAAGCCCCGAACAATGATTTGGGAGTGCTGATCCAGGCGACTGGAAAAAAACCAAGCGCATCCATTCAAAGACCTCTCACCGGCTCAGGGAAAAACGTTATTGATGCTATTAAGTCAATCCCAGCAGAACATCGCCGATTTATTGACCCTGAGATGGTAAGTACTATACTTCCAAGTGGTACAAAGTTTGACGCAGCCTCCATGACTGAGATCGTGGTTGCTCTGACTGAAAAAGCTCGCGAGCTATCTGAAGAAAAGCGTCATGAGATTTTCCTAAAACGCCTTGAGTTGAAGACTGACTATAAAGAAGTCGCAAAGGCCCGGGGAAACTTTGATAATGCACAAGCCGCAGAAGCGTTCGCGGCTCGAAAAGCTTTCATTACTGAGAATCCAGAACTCGCGGAGAGTAAGATAGTAAGGTTTCTCGCAAAACCCTCGGAGGTGATCGCGGGAGACGAATCTCTAAACGCAAAAATTCCGGAGTCAATCAGAGATAAATCCAGCGGTGAGGCACTGGCGCGGCAGATTCTCGCTAAGAAAGTTGAAGACGAAGATGGGAAGCTTGAAATTGGTGAACTCGCCGAGATGACCAAGGCATTGGGAGGCGTGAAAGCCGCAGTTGCTGTTGCAAGAAGAAATTCAGATGGGGGGTCTGAAGCAAAAATGCGACAGGTTATTGAAAAAATCACTGAGCGATCCACCGAGTTCGAAAAAGCCTCCGATATCGAAGGGCAAACCCTTGTCGCAATCAGTTTTGCCGAAATTGATTTCAAGTTTTTCGACGAACGCAGAGACGAGGAAGAGAGATCAATATGTACACAAGTAATCGTGAGCTTATTTAACGAGAAAAATGGCCTCTGTCATGATGCGATGGACGGTTGCGAAGCGGGTAAATACTTTAATGATGGCTGGCGCCACCGCACACGAAGCGATGCCTGCGCCACTGACACGTCATCGTCTGGCGGAAACAGCGGATCACAAGGCAATGACGGTTCGGACGCTAGTGACAAGATTTGTACAACACAGGTCATGGAACTATTTGAACCCCGTATTGGCTTTTGCTTAATGGCGACTGACGGCTGCATGATTGAGGAGTTCCTAAGGCTTGGCTGGCGCCACAAACAAACATCTGATATCTGCCAAAGCGGCTCCTCGGCGACAGGCGTGAGATGAATCTTTTAATAAGTTGCCCATCGTTGATCGCGCAAAACTAGCGTAAATTCGGTGGTTTATGACGTCACCTAGCTGCCACCACCTGAGTCTTGATTTGTATTGAAATAATCATCTATTTCCATTAAAAACTCGAAGCTATTCTAACCCAATAGCCTCGTCTATTATTAAAATCCGGACGATGGAACCCATTGAAAGCGCTCAGTGTGAATCAACAAAACCGCCAACAACAAACCCCCAGGTGTCAGAATATCAGCGATTACTTCGATGTGATCGTCATCGGTGGCGGCCATGCGGGCTGTGAAGCCGCTCTCAGTGCGGCACGAATTGGTGTTCGAACTTTATTGATCACGCAAAACGTTGAACGCATTGGCGCCATGAGCTGTAACCCAGCCATCGGCGGGACAGCCAAGGGTCACCTGGTTAAAGAAATCGACGCTCTTGGTGGCGAGATGGGCAAAGCCATCGATGAGACTGGAATTCAGTACCGAGTCCTCAATAGAAAAAAAGGTCCAGCGATCTGGTCATCACGGGCTCAGGCGGATATGGATCTTTACCGTCGATACATGAAACATAAACTTGAGAACACTCAAGGCCTCAGCATCAAACAAGACACGGTCGAGGGTCTTCTCGTCGAAAGCTACGGAGACCAAACAAAAGTTGTGGGCGTGGAAACAAAGCTCTTTGGAAAGTTCTATTCTGGAGCAGTCGTTATCACAGCCGGCACTTTCCTTAACGGGCTCATCCACATTGGTGATCAGAGAATTAGTGCTGGTCGTGCGGGCGACGCGCCAAGTATTGGTCTTGCGGAGTTTATTAAATCCACCGGCCTACGTGTGGGACGTCTAAAAACCGGAACCACTCCCCGCCTAGATGCTAGAACGATTAATTGGGAAATCCTGGATCGGCAGGATTCCGATGGCGACATTATTCCCTTTAGTTTTAGCAATGATCAAATCAGGCAAAAACTAATCCCCTGTTACATCACGCACACCAATGCATCCACTCATCAGGTGATTCGCGATTACATGCACATGTCACCACTTTATAGCGGCGTAATCCAAGGTATTGGGCCCAGATACTGCCCGAGCATCGAAGATAAGGTCGTCAAATTTGCTGACCGAGACAGCCATCAGATATTTTTAGAACCGCAGGGCTACGATACTGTCGAAGTCTATCCCAATGGCCTATCCACATCCCTGCCATTAGAGGCTCAGATAAAATTTGTACGAACCGTACGCGGCCTTGAAAACGCCGAGATCATTCGTCCTGGCTATGCCATTGAATATGATTTCGTCGATCCGACTGAGTTATACGCCTCACTTGAAGTGAAAAAATGCCCCGGTCTATTTCTAGCGGGACAAATCAATGGCACTACTGGCTACGAGGAGGCGGCGGCTCAAGGACTTATGGCTGGCGTCAATGCTGCTCGCAAAGTGAGTGGTAAAGAGCCGTTCGTGCTTGGGCGAAGCGAGGCTTACATTGGAGTTTTAATCGACGACCTCATCACAAAGGGCACTCAAGAGCCCTACCGGATGTTTACTTCCCGGGCTGAGCATAGATTGTACTTAAGAGAAGATAACGCCGACTCTCGCTTAACGGATATAGGTCGAAATGTGGGGCTTGTTTCAGATGCGGATTATAAGCTTTTCTCGGATCGCCAAAAGCTTATCCGCGAGATTACCCAACTTGTGAAAACAAAAACATTTGGCGAAGCTGACCTCCCCGCGTCTCTTTATGTTGGCAATGACAACTCAGGAACAAAACTTGATACATTATTAAGGCGACCAGATTTTGACGTAGATACTCTGATCGAACTAGTGCCGAGACTGCAAGACTATCCACGCCAAATCGTCAGGCGCGTAGCCATTGAGGTCAAATATGAGGGCTATATCGCGCGCGAGCAGCGGGCCATCAAAGATTCCCAGTATCTTGACAAGGTCCTCATACCATCAGAACTCAACTTTCAGGCGATTCCCGGGCTGTCATTTGAGGTCACTGAAAAACTGACTCGCTTCCGCCCCGCGACACTCGGCCAAGCCAGCCGCATCAGTGGCATTACCCCGGCATCATTGCAGGTTCTGCAAGTTCACTTGCGAGCTATTGCCGCAGCTGCAGCCTCATCTTAAAATTCTGCCGACTTTCTTTGCTAAATTAAAGTCATTGAACTAGAGTCGTAATGTATGGCTGGACCCGGAATAAAAATCATAGCTACAAATCGTCGCGCCTATCACGACTTCACCATTGGCGAGTCTTGGGAGGCAGGCGTTGCCCTCACCGGGACTGAAGTCAAAAGTCTTCGAGCGGGAAAGTGTAATTTATCCGATGGCTGGGTCGATATCGATGGGTTTATCGCGACCCTTCGCGATGTGCATATTAGCCACTACACCCACGGCAATATTATGAATCATGATGAAAAACGTCCCAGACAGCTGCTATTAAGTAAAAAAGAGATGGGTAAAATCCAGCGGGCCATCGAGGCAGAAGGTATGACTTGCGTCGCCACAAAAATCTACCTGCGTGGCCAGCGTGTCAAAGTAGAGATCGCCCTGGCCAAGGGCAAAAAACTTCACGACAAACGTGCCTCAAATAAAGAGCGTGAAGCCAATCGCTCCATGCAACGGGCACTCAAACGCTAATTTAGGTTTTGAATTAACCGGTGGGCAATTCCGACTCTGAAATTTCACGTAAGACACGAATCAACTCCGCGGCCGGTGGCGTATCACCATAAGCCCCATCAGAACGTAAATCAGGATATTTCGGGAAAAGCACGGGACCAGTCACCGATGCTTTAATATCGGTACCATTGAAGGTTCCCACCGCATCGCCTGCCTTCACGGTTTTAAAGTTATGCCATCCTGGATGAAGAACTGGCTTGCCGGTCGGAGGATACGGAATAATTTCGCCCCAGGTATAAAGGGGAGCAACAGATTTTAACTTATTGGTCGGTAACGACTGACCGGAGCTCCGTGCTGAAACATATGCGATCGCTTCCAGACAAACATCGAGTCCTCGTCTGATTTGCTCAGTTACAAAGCCGTTTTGACCAAGCTCAATAGTAACGCCTGCCCCGCCTTGTCGATTAACCCATTCATCACTGCATTGGCCGTCGTCAGAAAATCCGCGCCCCCAATGGGTGATCACAGAGACATCTGGGGCGACCGCTCTGGCGAACTGATAGCCTTTCTTGGTGTAAGGAAAAATCCAAAAAGGCCGATCAATCTGCAGTTTCACCTGATGAATATCCAGTAAATACTCAGACCTTGCGAACAACTTCTCGAGTTCGTCGGCCCGCCTCTCCTCGGCCATGGCCGACTGGACCCGACCAAAGGATCGATTCAAGTCACGTTCAACGAATCTTACCGCCTGGTGGGCAGCCGGCAAATTACCAAGAGTAATTCCCAGAGGAACTTCCAGTCGCAATTGCCCCCTTGTCACAAGCTCTAGCAGCTCCACAAGGACCGCAAGACCACCGATTTCGACACCGTGGATTAATGCACTAATGGTCAATGCCACATCTTTTGCGCCAGAAAGCCCAAACCCTTCTCGTTCCGCGGTTTTGGGGCGCAAAACATGCACCTGATGGGCAATAGACTCAATCGTGTATGACTCTGATAAACCAGTGACCAGAGTGTCGAATCGCTTAAGATAATCTTTTACGCGCGCTGAAGTAGAGTCCAATCGCTTAAACCTTATTTAAGATGGGCAAATACTCGAACTATTTACCTTTATTTGGCATAATATAGCTGATCCAGAATGGTATTCAAACTCATATTGCGGGACTCTGGTTTAATGAAACACTTGAGTATAGCATTAACGGTCGGCGTCGCTTTGCTCGCTTCTGGTTGTGATCCAGAGGGCAAGAAGAAATGCCAGTGGACGCTTGAGCCAGAGCCAAACTTGATTGGTACCGCAACAGTGTCAGGAATGATTCCTGTTTGCGCCCGAAACCGCACGACCAACAAAGAAGACTGCAGGTTTCAAGCCGAGATGGACTTTGCAAAATCAGCGTGGATGAAGAAATTCAAATATGTTGATATCGAATCCGATAACTCGAAACTTCCGCGTGTGATCAAAAATATTAAGTTTTGCTCTGAAAAGTGACCTCAAACAACTATGTATGGAGACGATTCATTCATGCGTCGTGTCAAAAAAATTTTCGCAAAATCCGCTCCTTTATCCCTACTTTTAGCCCTTGAAACAATTTCATGTTCATCGGTGCAGGGAGCCTCACCAAGTGATCCGGTAAAGCCCACAATGGTAGCAACGACGGAACAGTCAAAACCGGCCCCCACCCCTGCGGCAAATGCCGCGGGTAATGCGGCAGAACCTGTCAAAGTTCAAAGCGAGTTTCAGGAGGAATTTGCCCGTCAACTTGCGAAAGCTGGACCAAAAGCTGAGGGTTGGGCGCTTTTTTCTGAAAGCCCCATGATGCACAACGGCCAGAGGTGGATCATCAAGTCCCGCGTCGGTAGGAAAGATGTCTTCAAATTCTGCCATATTGAGCAAGGACTAAACTCCTGCAAAGAATCCAGTTTGACTCGTGATGCCTTTGCAAAAATTCAGCCCACGTTTACAGCCGCCGATAAATTGCAGCATATTTTGCCCGTCGTCTTTGACGCCCTAACTTTTGAGTACCTCCACGCCCAGCGAGGCAACCCGCAGACCAAGCGCGTTGTATTCATGACGAGTCACAAGCCTTTTCCCGAAGCTTATCAAAACCTGATAAAAGCTTTTAATGTGAATGACGGTAAGAAAAATTAAGTCCCAGGATTCAGCGCCCGAGGCATATTCCAATTGACTCAGCGGCATGAAGATAGGGGTTATTGAGGCTAATCGTTCGCGTAGCGTTTTTAAAATCCGCATACGCCACGTCGGTGATCTTCCCTTCGAGATACCCAACAATTCGGCCATATTGCTTGCGGGCCGCAAGGTCAACCGCATGCACGCCAAAAGCCGTGGCAAGAATCCGATCAACCGTACCGGGCGCCCCACCACGTTGAATGTGCCCGAGCACAGTCACGCGAGAGTCCATACCTGTGCGTTGGTGAATTTGGCTCGCCACTTCGTCAGCGATGCCACCAAGGTGCACCGACCCGCTGGCGGAGGACCTAAAAAATGGTTCCTTACCCACTTCACACGCGCCCTCAGCAACAACAATGACAGAAAAATTTCGGCCACGTTTACGTCGATCATCCATGGCTCGGACAATGGCGTCAAAATCAAAAGGAATCTCTGGAATCAAAATAACGTTAGCAGCTGAAGCTAGCCCGGCATAGAGCGCAATGAAACCCGCGTCTCGCCCCATGACCTCTGCGACCATCACACGGCTATGAGCCTCGGCTGTGGAATGCAGCCGAGAAATCGCATCACTGGCTACGTCAACGGCGGTCATGAAGCCAATGGAAATATCGGTTGGTTCGTAGTCGTTATCGATAGTTTTGGGAATCCCGATAATTGGCATGCCCGCGTCATGAAGCTGCAGAGCCATCCTCTGCGTGCCGTCACCACCGACAACCAATAGACAATCAAGGCCCAGCTTTTTCCAATTGGTAAAAGCCTTGGCTTTAGCCTTTTCACCAGCCTCGGCATCTTTAAATGGACTGCCTTTATTGGATGTCCCGAGAATCGTTCCGCCTAAATTGATGATACCCGCCACATCAGAAAGGGACAGCTTTCGAGCGGCGGGAGGATCACATAGTAAACCGTTGATACTGCACTCGATGCCATAGACTTCCATGCCGTGATTCAAAATCGCATGCCTTGCGACTGCGCGAATCACCGCGTTGAGTCCCGGACAATCACCACCACCAGTGCATATGCCGATTTTCATGCTGCTACCTTTTGCTTTTCATTAGTCTAATCGAAAACGAGCGAGTTCCGCCAGCTGACAGAACTCGCCCGCTTACTAAACTCAGTTTAACGGTCTAGCTAATCGCGAAGACCAACTAAACTACTTCTTAAAGCCCCGACGATTTGACAACCCAGCACGCTTCCCTGGGATGCTTTTCACCTGCTTGCGACGCCGAGAAATCTTCTTCTTTGCGCGATATTTAGCCGTTTTCTTTCTGTTTCTTGGAGGACGATTCTTACGCATGGTTGACTCACTTTCATAATTTTTGCTGCAGATCTAAAACTTTGGACACCTAACAATTTGTTAAGTGAAAATTAAAGCAACATTCCTATACCAATTTTGGCTTCGTCAAACTTCACCGATGACTTTGCGAAGATTGCCGACTCGGTCGTTTCGTTTTTAGCCGTGCTATTAACACCTCCGGCGGAGGTGACTGTTTCCACTTTTGTCACCGCAAAAAGTGGGCTCTCGAAAAAATCAAACTCAAGCTCAACGAAAAAATTATTGCCCAAACCGGCGCGGATCCCGGCGTTTGCACCGTAGTAGAGTCCGCTTTTAGTTGTCTCGATGTAACCGTTAGCGAGCCACTGTAATGCTTTCTCACTTTTGATAGTGATGATAGCCGTGGCGTACGGAACGACAGCCTCTACAATCGGTTTGAAATAGTAGCGTGATCCACCGCCGAGTTTCAGACCCATGGCATTATCAGGACTGGGACTACCAGCTGCCGCGGAATAGCTAATTAATCTTAAATCACCTTCGGCGACCCAAGCAGTCTCCGTCGTCAAATCGTCTGAAAATCGCCCGCCCAAGCTCAGTGTACTTGTCGAGCCGCGCGAGGAACCATCAACCTTATCGCTGGATTTTTGATAAATTCCGGACAAAAACGTCACATCCGCAGCCATCGATGGAGTAGCCAGCAAGACCAATAGTAAGAACGAAACAGCGAGCGTTCCAACAAAACTTGCGACGCCACGCGTAAAATTTAATGTCTCTAAGCTGCGGGAAATACGTCGACAAAAGCTCAAAACCAGCATCATAGGCCTCCATTTGGGTACCAAAACCTGAGCTGGGCAGTGTACTCAATAACTCTGATACTTCAAGCAATATTTGGGGCTTAGGGGCGTAAACTTAAGTCTCCAGAAAAACCGCCTGCTTACGAACGATTGGGGGACTGCCGAGACCCTTATAAGGCGCGAACTGGATTTACGTTTTTGATCAAAGGACTCAGCCATTGGCTGTCGGGGGACATGGTGATGACAAGAAGTTTTTCTTCAATCCTAATTGGGTCAACTTTGCCGGTACTCGTCATGGCCAGCATCGGGGTGGTCGGGTGTAAAACGACTGACAAATCGACCTCGGCGCCAGCACAGATTGGCAATAATGGCGCCCCCATGGCAGTTGCCATGCCAGTGCGGGATTATGACATTGCCACCATGAAGACGAATTTAAAAAATGTAATGACTGATGAACTGAAAGGGAAACAGCTGTGGGCTCTGTTCCTAAAGGAACCAGATGCTGACGCACCATGCACAGGTATGGCTACTGAGGTTTATTATTTTGCCGACAGGGGCGACAACAACGAAGATGGATATCCTGTGGTTACGTCTAAACCTATGCCAATGAATGGACCCTGCGGATTTCTCATAAGTAGTGAATTAAAGCGCTTCAGCGAAATTGGTGGAAATCTGATGGAAAGCACACCCATGGGTGAGATCGGAACCTTCGACAAAATCAGAGTCTCGGTGAAACAGGCTATTATCAACAGCCAAGCACGATATAAAACGTTCAAATATAGTCAGGGTGTAAAGATCTATCGCCATCTCCATCCTGATATGTGGAGCTTTCCGTGGTACGCCATTTACGGTGAAGCTTGCGGTCAAAGCGCCACCGTGATCATGAATGCTAACAACGGGGTGATCGTCCCAAATATGGAAGCCCCCCCTGCCGAATGCCCCTGAAAATAAACCGTGAAAACGGTGACTTGCTATTTTTTTTTAGATTTCCATAAAGTCTGCTGACTATGACCCGAAATACCGAGAGTTAGTCGGTCACGGCTGCGGCCGAACGTTCGGCTCTCGGGAGGCTTCGGTTGAATCACTTTATAAAACAAACGTTCGCCTGGTTTATGGCCTTTGGCATGAGCACTGGCTGCTTGGCTGCTGGATACTATCTAATGACGCGGCATTATGAGAAGGGTGATCATAGCACTGCAGCCACTCATGGAAGCTCTCACGCGGATGGTCGTCACGAACAACTAATCAAACACGCGGTTGCCAGTGAGCACTCAACTATCCATGACGGCGGACAATCAGACCCCCATGGCGCTGCCTCGCACACGTTGGGAAACTCGCACGCCGCATCAGAGCACGGCACGGTCATACACGCGAAAAAAGAAACGGAAAAGCATGCAGAAAAACACGATCCAAAACCGACTGAACCGCACTCTGAAGCGAACCCTCGCTGGAGTTATCTCAAGAGCGCCGTTGACGGACCAAATCACTGGTCAGATCTCTCCGAAAATTTTTCAGCTTGCGGCGAAGGCACCCAACAATCACCCATAGACATCAACGACATGTTGTTCTCGCACTCAACTCCAGAGCTGCGTTTTAACTACGGGCGCGCAAAACTCAACCTCCAGAACAATGGGCATACGATCCAAGGACGCCCAGTTGGAGGCCAGCATTATGTCACTATTGGAGACAAAAAATACGACTTAGCTCAATTTCACTTCCATAGCCCGAGCGAGCACTCTATCGCAGGAATTCCCTCAGATATTGAACTCCATTTTGTACATAAAAATGCCCTGGGAGAACTTGCGGTCGTGGCTGTTTTGATCAATGAAAGCAGCAACCGAGAAGGTTCTGAATTCAAGAGTATTTGGCAATCCCTGCCGCGCTCGGTGAACTCAGAAACAAGCACCAGCCAGCAAATTGCACTTGGTAGCCTGCTACCCAAAGGCTCCGCCTATGCCCACTATCAGGGAAGCTTGACCACGCCACCATGCCTCGAGGGTGTGAAGTGGTTTGTCCTGACGACCCCAATGACCATGTCGAGCGGTCAGGTGGAAACCTATAGCAGCATATTCCAAGGCCCTACAAATCGGCCCCGTCAGCCAATTAAGGACCGCAAAGTGCTCACAAACTCGCCACAAGCTCACGCTCACTAATCGCTCTAACATACCGTATTTATAAATTAAAATAACACTTCCAGCCCCTTGGCCGAACCCTCCCATTTCACAGTGGCCAAAGGTATCCAACTCATATAGATTCGGCGGCCTTGAAAATTAAATTTAAAAGGCCGTCATCAAGATGGCCTCTTCAGAGAATTTTGAACGAAACCAAAGGGCAACTAGCTGTGATCCAAAATGACGCTTCGCAAAATAACGGTTTAAACGTCGCTGCCTTGGGCATGATGACCGTTGAAGATGTCGTGATTGAACCTATGAACCTTGACGATAAGACAGCCGTTACCGATATGGTGCGCCGCGGCATTGGGTCTTATGAGGAAGCTGGCACCGTTTTGGCCAGCACCTTCAGGCGACTCGACAATTTCCAACCCACCTATAATGAAACGGGTTCGACCTTTATCGTTGCCAGGGATAAACGCCTTGGTGGACTGATCATTGGCGGAGCTGGTATCGGGCCACTCCACGGGCTTTCGCCCCTTGAGGGACTTGGTGAAATCCGGGATCTCGTCGTTTTGCCGGAGTGGCGAGGTAATGGCATTGGTGCACGCCTGCTCAAGCGATGCCTTGAGGAGTCAAAGCGTTTCGGCTATCAGAGGCTTTACCTTGAAACCACGCCACAAATGGAACAAGCCCGAAAACTCTTCATTAGATATGGTTTTCGCCCGGTCACAACCGGTTTACAAAAAGTGACCCCCTCTGAGGTCATGCCCTGCTACTACATCCTTGAATCTCTCACTTGATTTCCAAGCAGAGAGTTTTCAGCTTGAAATTCAGGTGTTTTTGGCATAGTTTTCCAGCCGGTATTGAACAGAAAGGACCTTCATCATGGCCTCCAAAACACGTAAATTAACGAACATCCGCGAACGCAAAGCGACCAAACTTGGCGCTCAAAGAAAAAATGAAGTGCGTCGTAAGGGCACAACAGCACCGCGTCTGCCATTAGATAAGCCCAACGCAAATGAGAAGGCTCAATCGGCTGGAAAAGCTAAGGCCAAAGGCAAGTAATTTCATAATCTGCCGTATGCTTGATGGGTTTTCATTATCGATAAACCTTCTAGCTCGAATACCCCCGACACGGGCGGCCCTGCATGAACGAACCTGTCAATGATTTGCACGTAAATCCCATATCCGACGCGCTTGCCGGCAAGCGCGTCGATGTTGTCATTTCCGGATCTATTGCGGCAGTCGAATCGGTGCGTTTTATTCGCTCTCTGCGAAGGTTGGGCGCCGACGTCACTCCCTGGCTATCACACGGCGGCAGCCAATTCATCACTCCGATGGCAATTGCTTGGGCCGCTGGTAAAGACCCAATCATGGGCTTCTCTGGTAGCGCCAGCCACATCGCCACCGGTGATGCTGTGGTTATTGCTCCGGCTTCGGCGAATATGCTAACCAATATAGCGCGAGGCACGACTGACTCGCACTGCACAGCTCTAGTAGCGTCGGCTCTTGGACAGAAAAAGCCAATCGCCATCTTACCTGCCATGCACGATAGTTTGAAGTTAGCACCAGCTATTCAAAAACACCTGGAAACCATTACTTCGTGGGCCAATGTTAGAGTTTTGAGCCCGAGGGAAGACGAAGGAAAACAAAAATTCCCAGACCCTGAAACCCTAGCAGACCACATAGCTCATTTTATCAATCACCCCAAACGCCCAAAGCTCCCAGTCCTTATTACAATGGGAACGACGCGGGGATATATTGACGATGTGCGCTATATATCCAATTATTCATCCGGCAAACTGGGATCCATTATTTCTGAAGAACTTTACAGACAAGGTTACACAACCACAGTTGTTGCTGGACCAAGCGAAATCAAACCCCGGGTCTTCGGAAAATTACAGAACGTACTCACGACCTCTGAAATGTTACACGATTGTGAACAGGCTGCGAGTTCCGGGCTCTCCGCGGGTATTTTTTGTGCATCGGTTCTGGACTATGAACCATCCCAAAAAACTATGGGCAAGCTAAAATCAGGCCATGAAAATCTAACCGTCGCTTTCATGCCGACGCAAAAAATCATTCAAAAAATAAACATCCCATCAGGAATCAAGATTGGCTTCAAACTCGAAGTCGGCCTTAGCAATCAGCAGGCTGAAACGATTGCCTCAGATTACATTAAAAAATACAATTTGGATTCGCTTATCGTCAATGAGCTAAAGAGCGCCAGTTCATCCAAACATGAAGCTTTAGCTTTCACGAAACACGCCGCCGATCAAGCCCCTACTGCTCTTAGCAGCAAAACCGAAATCGCCAATTTTATCGCGCGTCTTCTGGAACAAAAAAATTAAATATTACCACTGAGAATCTTTAGAGCGTCCGTATCCGTGAAAATCCCGGTAATAACCCCGGAATTATCAGTGACAATGGCTGAACCGACCCTTTGGGCTAACATTTTCTCGGTTACTTCCTTCACAGTTTGGCTTTCAAATACCGTCAACACGGCTGATATCATGGCGTCCTCAATTTTACAGCCCTGCTCTCCCCTGCTGGAGGCAGACATCCCTGCCATCAATCCCAAATCTCGATCACTAACAATTCCGACGATTTTTCCGGCTTCGCGTACGGGCAAATGTCGCACTTTTAGC
>JBIJBX010000230.1:0-4194 GCA_044344995.1 Oligoflexales bacterium
GATAAATCTTTGCGTTTTGCCGTTTTGCGCGGTTATCACAGTCATCTGTTGCGGGGGCGCTACCCTGTGGCAGCGGTATTTTTATCTATTGATTCCAGCTTGGTTGATGCCAACGTCCACCCAGCTAAAACCGAAGTCAGATTGCAGTATGCGGCGGAGATTCACAATATGATTGCCCATGCGGTTCGCACAGGCATTCGAAAAGGCGAGTGGGCTGCAAGTCCGTCGCATCCGTTGTTCGCCCAATCCACTGCTGTCTCTGGTCCAGAAGAAGATTCTTTGGCCCCGAGTAGTTCCAGTCACTCCAGTCACGGCACTCCCGCTTGGCGCAGCCAACGAACGTCCCCGGCCGTTTGGCGGGATGTTACCCCAAGTTTTAGTATGCCTCGATCAGGATCAGAGGGTCGAGAGCATGGCAATGATCACTCAGGTTTAGGTCAAAATGATTTTGACTCTTCGGTGAAATCCCTAGGGCAGATTGAAACAGCCGCTAATTTAAGCCCAACTCAAACAGTGCCGTGGCGCGAGCTTCGCTACTTTGGCAGTGTTGCCGATTGCTACCTGTTATTTGGTCATGGGGAACGAGCTTCCGGTTCAAGGCTTCTTGTTGTAGACCAACATGCATTTCACGAAAGAATTATTTACGAGCGTCTTGTTCGCGATCAAAATTTGCTTAAATCGAGTCAGGCCCTGTTAGTGCCTGAGTGTGTTCACCTGGGGCCTAAGGCGACAGCGACCATTAAAGAGATGCTTCCAGTTCTGACAAGTAATGGTTTTGCCTTGGATGTGCTAGATGATTCAAACGTTGAAGTGAGAGCAGTACCGGTGCTTTTGGCGAAGTCAGACATAACGACCCTGTTGGAAACCATTACGGAGCAAAGTGAAAAACTACCCATGCATGATAATGTCGGGCTTTTGCATGATCATCTGGCGACTTTCGCGTGTCATGCGGCGGTAAGAGCCGGTGAGGCTATTGGACCGGATGAGCTTAAGATCCTTCTAAAAGAAGCTGATGACGTGGATTTTTACCACAATTGCCCCCATGGTCGCCGTGTGATTCGTTGGTGGGAAGAATCCCAAATCGGTCGTTGGTTTGACCGCTAGTGTTGAGGGCTGGTCTCGAAAGTTTTTAGTATTCTCGTCATATTACTGAGCAAGGAAATTTCGTGGACCGTCGTCCTGAGTTTGTCGTTGTCGGTGGGCCCACGGCCTCAGGCAAATCAGCTTTAGCACTTGAGCTTTCGAAGTCTATTGGTGGAGCCATCCTTTGTTGTGACAGCGTTCAGCTATACCGAGGCTTTGATATTGGCTCGGCGAAGCCCACAGCATCAGAGCGTGCGACTGTCCCCCATTATCTTTATGATGTTTTGGACTGGAGTGATCCGTTTGATGCGGCCGCTTACGCGCGGACAGCCAAAACGATCATGCGAGAAATCAGTCAGCGTGGACTTATTCCGGTGATTGTTGGCGGAACAGGACTTTATTTGAGGGCGCTTTTGGGTGACGCTTGGGATGATGATGTTCCAAGTGATCAAGAACTTCGTCTAAGACTGAGTGAACGCGAAAGTCTTGATCTCTATGGTGAGCTTCAGCAGAAAGATCCTAGGCGTGCAGCCGAGCTTCATCCTAATGACCGCTTTCGTGTGATTCGTGCCCTTGAAATCAATATCCTCACGGGCTCTGTGGTGCGAGTGCGCAGACCTGGCAGTTCAGTGCCTTCACGTCATGTGATGATTTTTCTTAATCCCGAGCGCGAGACTCTGCACCGCCGTATCGCCCTACGGACTAAAGACATGATCACAAATGGGCTTATGGCCGAGGTCGACGGCTTACTGGCCGCAGGGGTTGACCCCGCATGTAAGCCCATGCAAAGCATTGGTTACAAACAAGTGGTTGCCATGCGGCAAGGTCTTTTGCCGGCCGACAAACTTGAGGAAAAGATTGTCTTCGCCACCCGTCAGTACGCAAAGCGTCAGGTCACATGGTTTAAAAAAGTCCCCCATCACCTTACAGGAGTGGGGGAGAGGGATTTCCCTAGAATGATCGAGGACGTCAGATTTGCCCTTGGGGTGTGAAGTAGGGTCTTCTAAATTTTTCTACTTTTAACGAGCCGGCATGCGCCAAAGAGGAAGTTTATCTCTTTTTCAACAGCGAAGCCTTTACTTGTTAGACTGTCACGTAATTCAACCGGTGAGTAAAAGCTAGCGACGCTTTTTGGTAAGTATGTATACGCTTCTTTTTCACTCAAGAGACGGCCAATTTGCGGCAGGATCCTGTGAAAGTAAAACTGGAATAACTTTGCCAGAGGACCGGATGTGGGCGTAAAAAACTCCAAGATCAGCAAGACCCCGTTTTGCTTTAGGGTGCGAGCGAACTCGCACAGGGCTTTTTCCTTATTAACTACATTACGCAGACCAAAAGAGATGCTGATGCAGTCAAGGCTATCGTCATTAAAGTCTAGTTTCTCAGCTGACATGACGGTCCAGGAAAGACTTTTTGTAAGTCCGATGGCGTTGGCTTTTTTATCTGCGAGATTTAGCATGCCTTTTGAGATGTCACCGCCAGTAAAGGTGGCATATTCTGGGTGGGCTTTCATGGCTTCAATCAAGACGTCGCCAGTCCCGGTCGCCACGTCAAGATAAGCTCCTCCGTGACGGGTAGGGATCATAGATACAAGTTTGCGACGCCATCGAACATCTTGCCGTGCGCTTAATAGGCGGTTTAAAAAGTCATAACGCTTTGCGATGCGGTCAAACATCGCGGCAATGGTGTTTTCATCCTCGGGGCGGGTGAGTTGAGTTGAGGTGTTTTCCATAACTAAAGGCGGCTCCCAATCACTTGTTAAAAGCACTGAAGGAGCCGGAGTATACGCAGTTGTGCGAATAAATTCATCAGTTTAGTTGAGGGCGTCATAGAACCGAGCCATCTCCTGATAAATCTCATAAATTCGGTTGGTTATAGCGCGTTTAGTGATCTCTTGTAAAAGGATTGTTTGGGTTAAGGAGGACCTTCCAACGCCTCACTTCCCGTGGTTCGACTTTTAATTTGGCGTGGCTGTTAGCTCTACCAAAAAATCTTCCACCGAGCTCATGCCTAGGATGCTTGGATTCATGGATTTAAACATCGCAAGAAATGTTTTAGCGTTTTCACTTGCAAGAAGATCGGCAATGCCCTGGCCTGAGAGGTGCTTCGAGGCCTCTCCCAACGTTTTTTCGGGGATCGATTTAGACAGTGCGATCCCTCTTAGAATGACCTGACTCAGGGTATAGTCTTTTCGTCCCATCAGTTCTTGGTTTAACTGGGTCAGGGCTGTGACGGTAATGGTTCTGAAATGATCGGCCTGTTCATCAGTTAAGGGTGTTTTGACATGGCGCTTGACGAGGCTTACCAAGTCACTTGCGACACCATCAAAGTTCTCACCCCGAACGATTGAGGGAATACGGCTACTCCAAAATGCGCTGAGATCAGCCGTTAGCTTCGCCACATCAGATTGGTCTGAAAATGTTTGTCTAACCACTAAATCGAGTCCTACTAGAAATGCGGGCAGGACTGCGGCTAATTTTTCCTTAGCGAGTGAGGAATCCATGCGAAAGGTTTCTCCGGACTTCGTTCCGCTGCAAGATATTTGTTTCGTTAAGCCATCGCTAAAGGAGCAGTTTGCCGAGGCAGAAAAGTTTTCGGCCGGGACCAAGCATTGCTCGTAAGGAATTTTTATGTTTCCGTCTTGCCGTTCGCAGCGAAAGCAAACTTCATCGGTAGTTTCCTTCACCGAACACCAGGAGGGCAGCTCCAGAAGGCTGATGTCCGCAGCTTGCGGCAGAGGTTCATTTTTAGGAGCATTTTTTTGTTGGTACGGAGTTTCTTGTGGTCTTGAGCAAGAAAGCGTGTTGATGGATAGAATGAATAAGGCGGCAAAGACCTTGATTGGGGCATTTATATTTTTCATTCTGATCATGTTAAAACTTGGCCTCTGGAGGGGGCGGATGGTCCCTGCCCATACATTTGAAGACAGTCGGCCAAAGGGGTTTTGAACTTTAGCAATTTGCGTAAATAAACCGCGGCGTTTCATTGGCTTAGAGGCTATCTGGCGGAGATAATTAAATATTCCTAGGGGGCCTTCTGGTGGGGGGGGCCTGGGTATGGAAGCCGACCCGCCAGGGTGTCTTTAAAGCTATATATAATCCTGGACGGGCT
>JBIJBX010000097.1:0-8742 GCA_044344995.1 Oligoflexales bacterium
AAAAATTCACCTCATCCCTATCATTGTAAACTCTCCATCGGTCTATTAATGGCCGCAACACTCGTTGCTCCGCAGGCATATGCTACTGAGACAGGCACGACGCCTGATATTCTTGATGGCAGCGCCTATGGACGCACAACAGCTGAAGAATTATCTACTGATAAAGCCGATCATTCGGTCACTGCAGGGCAACCAGAATTCGCGGGTATTCCCGCTCTTTTCTCCAGCCCAGAAACTGGTATTGGCGGTGGTGGGGCTGTGGTTTACTTGGGACCCAAAATAAAGGCTAGGCGTGACTTTGCGCTTGTTGGCGCCACACTAACTGAAAGAAAGCAATTTCTTACCGCTGGTTTGATTGAATTATTTGACTCATCTGAACGCTTTTCAATTGAAACGAATTTTAAACTGACGCGTTACCCGGACTTTTTCTTTGGCATTGGTAATAAAACCAAACTCCAAGATAAAGACCTCTATACCATGCGTACCCGCGAAATTAGCTTTCTAGTCAAAGTTTCACCGCAGGTAAATCCTAAGCATCAACTTGGACTTGGCATGCACCAAGAGCTCACTGAGCTTGATCCATTCACGGAAAATGGAATTCTGGCCACAGGTGATTACGAGGGAAAAACCGGTGGTGTAAGTCGGGATCTGGCTTTAACTTGGCAATACCAAAATAACGATGAGGATTTTGACCCTCGCGAAGGAACCCGAATCACCTGGGACCTGTACCGCTCAACTAAAATACTCGGCAGTGACTTTGAGAATCTACGGTTTTGGAGCAATAACGCCGTCTTCATGCCAATCGATAAAAAGTCCACCCTTGCCTTACAACTCTATGGTCAATTTTCGCAAGGAGAAATTCCTTGGTACCACCTAGCACAATCAGGTGGAACAAATCTGCTCCGAGGCTATTTTATGGGGCGCTTCAGGGACCGACAATTACTCGCGACCCAAGCTGAAGTTCGTCGCCATCTATTCAGACGAATCGGTGTTGTAGCATTCGGCGCCGTGGGGCAGGTTGCTCCTAAAGCGGCAGACCTCTTTAAAGACGCGCCACTCGTTGGATGGGGTGCAGGTCTGCGGTTCAGACTTACTAAAAATCAACGAATCAACGCACGCCTTGACGTGGGCTTTAATCGCTCAGAACCGACCAAGCCTGCACTTTATCTTTATATTTTAGAGGCTTTCTAGCGGGAATAATCTGGCTCGAGATAGGTTGGTGCAGATCCCTCTTGATCAGCATCGTGTAGCGTAAAATCCACATTATCTTTTGGCGGCAGGGCACTATTCCACCACGTTCTTACCCGCTGCAAATAGTTATTAACTGCCGCTTTACCAGTCTCATAGACCAATGTGCTGAAATATGCCCTGTTCTTGGTGACGCTGGGTTGCTCCATACTACCAATATAGACAATTCTACTACCTGTAATTTTTTCTGGAGATACGGCTGCTGCCATAAAGTGCTGTGGCAGCACCAACGAAGGGTAATACTGTCTAACTAGATAACGCATACCGGATCCCACATAACCATTTGCGAGTAGCTGCTTGATACCGCCGGCCAACAAGGGCCGCATATTTTCAGGAACGGTCGAAGCCTGCTGAACAAAAGCCGTTAAACTTTGCTGCATTAGCTCGTCGTTAACGAACGGAGCAAACTTGGGCTCCGACTTCAAATCTGCTATCTGTTTAGCAAAGTCCATCATATTGAAGTCAGTATCAAACAAGTTTTTACCCAACGCCAACGAATAGAAAGTAAAAGGTAACTCTGAACAATATAGAGGGGGAAGATTACGCAATTTTTTAGCAGCAAATTGTGACATGTGCGCATTAACGCTTCCGACGCCCTTGACATAGATATCTGTAAACAGAAAGGCATCGTAGTCATAGGCCGAAGGTCTCGACAGAATCAAATCAGACATGGCTTGAATCTTAGCCCGAGTCTTATCATCAGTCTCAACTCTAAAAAAATGCGTAAAGCCCTCCCACTTACAGTCAGACATCACGTCAGGACTATCAATGTGACAAAGCTCTTGACCCTTCTTAACCACGAGCTTGGCATGATTCATCCCTTTTTCACCCAGACCAACAAGAATCATATGCCTTATCCCAACATCCCCTTCCTCTTGTTTATTGCCCTCGGACATATGGCCAGATTTGTAAATTTTTGACTCAAAAACCATGTTTTGCGGATTGTCAATAGGCGAGTAGTCGACCGCGATATCGCCAGGTCGAACAAATTCTGCTAAATCCTCTTCAGCAATCAAACGAATGCCGTAGGTAACACCTGCGCGCGTTTGAACTGGTTGGATCTTCGGTGGAATTGGCCAACCATGACGCTGAAATATTTCTGTATCACGCTCAATAGTCTTAATTGGAATGCGATTGAACGGAATGATTTCTTCCGTAAATCCAAATGCAAGCTCATTAACATCCGTATTTTTAATTGACGACGATTGTCGGCTTTTACATCCAGACTGAGGTAAAGCTATCAACAAAGCAAGGTAGGCAAACCCATAGTTCACAAATTTCATTTAAATGTCCGTCAGTAAATGGTTATACTTAGATCTTAGCAAACACACTCTGCGAATGCGAGGACGTCATTTTTAAGTCACGAAAAGCAATGATAAAAATCATATTAATCAGCGTCTTGATCGGAACTCTCCCGGGGGCGCTTCCTGCGCATGAACCCCCTCGCATAGACCCCTGCGCTCATTGCCAGGACGACCTGAGTAAAAAAATTGATTCTTTGATGATGGACTACGACGGCGACAACATCCCCGGTGCGTCGGTCGCCATTTTTAGTGATCACGAGTTACTGCTGGAAAAAAACTATGGGCTTCGCAACCTTGAGGATAACGAAGCCGTAGATTCATCGACCAACTTTCGCACTGCGTCACTGACAAAAGCATTTACCGCAACTGCCATTATGCAGTTGAATGAATCAGGGAAATTGGACCTCGACCAATCGCTGACAGATTTATTCGAAGCATTTCCCACCTATGGCTCCAAAATTACAGTTCGCCATTTGCTCACCCACACGAGTGGTTTATTGGATTATGAAAATTTGATCCCTGCCAACCTACCAGGACAAGTCACAGACGCCGACGTTCTACAAATCATGGTGAGGCAACGCTCTACTTATTTTACTCCTGGGTCGCGTTTTAGATACTCCAATACTGGATATGCGATTTTAGCTGAGATCGTCAGCAAATTAAGTCATAAGCCCTTCCATGAGTACCTGCGAGAGCATATTTTTGTGCCTCTGGGAATGCATGAGACTGTCGCGTTTGTCCCAGGCGAGAACACCGTCAACAACCGCGCATACGGTTATAGCATGCAGACCAGTGGCTACAAACGCAGTGATCAAAGCCAAACCAGTGCTGTTTTAGGTGATGGCGGTGTTTACTCCTCAACGACCGACTTCCTGCAATGGTACCGAATGTGGAATGGCGGTACCAGCGTCCTAACCGATATCTCAAAAACACTGATGCTCACACCTAACCGGCTTTCAAACGGTACCCTAACACGGTACGGCTATGGATGGTTTGTTGATGATTTTGAGGGACACCTGCGAGTCTCGCACACAGGTAGCACAATCGGACAGAAACACGCCATAGCCGTCTTCCCTGAAAAAAGAAAAGCCGTGCTGATTTTAACCAATCGAGAAAACTCAGCACCTTGGCTAATTGTCGACCGTATCGCCAAAATGATTTTGGACTAATTTATAGTATAGCTCGCAGACACCACACCAGATTCCGCTCCCTGACGAGAACAGGACTTAACCCTTAGCTGGGCTGTCTTTTCCAATAGAACATCCGCTTGGCTTATGGAATTGGGCGTTGCGCCCATCCTCGGACACTCGGGATCACGCCCATCAATGGAATAAGCTAGACCCAACCCCTGTTGACTTGCAATTCTAACCACAACAGGGTCCTCAAAAGATCCTGGTTCTGGATCCAACCTAATAGAATCACCAGCCGAAAGACTAACCTCCCGTATGTAGGAGAGCTGCCAAAAACCATGGTCATTGTAAGCCACATAAGTCACATCGACGTCACGCCGTGCGCCTGTGGACTGGTTACTGTAAATTGCTAGATCATTTTGCTTATCACCATCCAAATCAAGCCATGCAACTGCAAATGGCTCTAGGTGCTCTTTGTCAAGCAAGCTCAAACTTGGATTTAAGCCTTTTGTATCACCAAACAACATAACTTCTAGTGGACGCGGCCCCACAGCCCCATCTGCTTTAACCGACAACTGGCATTTTGTTTTTAAACAGATTAAATCAAGCTCCTTAAACGACATAATCCGAGATGACTCTCGCGTCGCATGAACAGCTGGCACATCTTTTGAAAAACTCAGCTTGAAGGACATAACTTTATCGACCTGTGGCTGTTTTGGTAGGCCCAATGTTGCGGACTCTTCTTTGATAAACATTCCAGTCCCAGGCACCAGGCGCCGTAACTGCGAGATGAAATTGGCCGTCGTTGGGAAAACAATGACTCCCTCACCAAACGGGCCTGCACCTAAAACGGCGACTCCGAACTTCGCCTTATCAAATTTCACGACACTTTTAGATTTTTCGAGCCGCAAGGCATTTTGAAAGCTCGACAATGAAGAACTCGTGCGACCGTGCCCATCAGTTAGATCATAATGTAGACCTGCGCCTATCCCCGTCTGATAAGGCTCTCCCAAATAATGCTGTAGAACCTCCTTGATCTGAGTCTCAGCCGGAATTCCCTCCAATTTAGAACGAACAAGATCGGCCGGGGTGTAGGTTAAATTACTGACATGAATAAAACCCGGGACTGCATCCGTTGTTGTTACCTTGACGAACTGCCGTGTTTTATCCCAGTCCGTTATGTTAACTTCACGTCCGAATACAATTTCATCAACAGGCGTGCTTCCAGGCGTCGGCGCAGTCAAAATCGCCGCGTTCTTTACCCTGACCAACGCGTTCTTTCTGGCTGGATCGAAAACAATCCCCTCTTGTCTATTTTTCGAAACCTGAGGCAACGAATTGGACGCCGGCTTTTTTGCCCCCGCCGAATCAAGGACCGGAACGAAAAGGCGTGACCAAATCAGTGACAAAACAAACACCAAACAAAACGCAAGTCCAACTTCCGTTATGCGTAAAATTAAATATTTAGTATTTTTAAATTGCATACTCACGTTACCCTCACTCCAGTTCCACTAATTCTTCTTCAAGCAAGGGGTTTCAGCGCCTGAATAATCGTCAACATGATGCATTTGCCAAACCCCATCAACATTGTGAGCTACAAACAAAAAAGTAAAGGGCGCACGACTGGTCTCTCCACCGAAGTAAAAGGCCACGTCTTGCCATGAGTCGCCATTTAAATCTGCATACGCCCAAGTAAAACTGGGATTACCTCGATGAGGTTTTGCACTGAATTTAGCGTCAACTTTTTTATTAATATCGAAGATTAGTAACTCTAATTCGGCTGCCGTACCGTCATCTGTCACGGCAGCGATACGTTTCGTAGGACAACCACTAGAGATCAAAAACTTTTCAAATCTCGTCGATTTTGCACTTCCATTTTCAAGGACGCGGCGAACTGGAATGTTTGCACGGATTTCAAGCTCAGGATCAAGGGGACCTTGATTTATTGCTTTTGAACGCTCAAAAAATACTGATGGTTTTGCCGAAACACCCCTGATCAGGCGCAAGACTGCCGCAGGCTCCGCCGGGAAGATGACGGATGTGGAAGAAACCAAAATATATTTAAGGTTTGACTTACGGTAATCAAATGATTTCTTTGCTGGCAAACCCTTTAGTAGATTTTTGAAATTCTCATACTCTCGATAAAACTCAAGTGACGGTTTGGCCGCCGCGGACTCCAAAACAAATGAATCAAATGGCAGCAAATTTAATGGGGGATTTGAAAACACCCCCCTAAACTGCTCCGAAGATACCAAGTCTGCGCTGACGTAGGCCGTGCTCCCAAAGTTAGTGCCAACCTTTAAAAAGGAAGCATCTTTGGGCCAGTCAATAATGGAAAGTTCCTCACCATTGAGCAACTGACCTACCAGCTTTCCGCCTGGACGATCTCGCATATTAATCACTTGACCGCTGACAAAAGCGCGCTTTCGCTGCGGGTGCCAGCCCAGCTTTGGCAAAGATCCCTCATTAAAAATCGCTAGACTTGCCTCACGGCCGTAATCAAAAGCTTCATTATCAGCATTTTGCCTTTGCCCTGGTGTGGGATTAGCTCCGACGTCTACATGGCCAGAAGCGGCATTCACGCCTTTTTTCGTTTCATCAAGGAAATCGTTGTCCTGACCATCAGAAGCTGCCTCCACCACGGGTATCTTTTCCGAATTCACAGCCTCAGGAAAAACACGGCGAACGATAATGACCGCAGCGCCCATAAGCAGCGCAAGAAGCAAAACTCGATAGAAACTCAACCTCACTGGAGGCTGGCGAAATTCCTCGGGCAGGGAATTTGAATTCTCATCAAAATTGCTCATAGCAAACCAATATAATTCGTAAACCAATAACCCAACCAGCAGAATGCCGCACCTAACACCAAACTGCCGAGACCGTGCAACACGGCGTGCATAACAAATCCGTCAAAACCGAGAGCAATCATCTCAGCTGATAAAGCGGAAAACGTTGTTAAGCCGCCAAGAACTCCCGTCACAACAAAAAGTCTCGTGCCTGGCGACAATCGTTCAGATGCCGCAAGGCACGCGCCCGCCAGTAAAGCACCAACCATATTGACTATAAATGTGCCCAGAGGCCAGCCACGCTCTGGATTGAACCGCATTTGACAGATCCAACGGATGACGGCCCCAAGGCCGCTACCAACAAAAACAGCAAATATATTAGACACCTATCTTGCCCCCAAAGAGAATTAAAAGCACTTTCGCTGGTCTGCCAAAGTATCCTATCATGGGCGTCCTATGGCGCTCTATTTTAAAATTGAAGGTGGCAAGATCGTGTTCTACGGCGACACTTTCAATCACAGGCCTGCCATCAAAGAACTTGGCGCGCGTTTCAACGGCGAAAACAAAACCTGGACATTGAATGATTCGCCTGAGATGCGCGATCGCGCTGCTTCCATCGCTAGTTTAGCCGCTGGAACCACGACAAAAACCGCGATTCAGGATTCGCCTAATAAGACCATCGCGCGCGACTTACCGGCGGTCAAACAGGAGTTGGACCCAGCCTTGGGCTTGACGGTTTCGCAACTGGTAAGCCTTGCTGACCGCGCCATATCACAAGCCTTCCCCACACCCATCTGGGTTATAGGCGAAATACAGAGCTGCTCAAAGCGCGCCGGTGGGACGATCTACTTTGACTTTGCGGAGGGCAAAACGGGCGCTCATCAAACCGCAACGGTCACTGTAAAATGTAACATCTGGCAAAATACCGTACAGTGGTTAGTAAAGCGTCATGGCAAAGAAAAATTTGAAAACGTTCTGATTGACGGCAATCGATTAAGAGCCCTAGTGCAGGTCAAGCTGTACAAAGATCGCGGGCAAATATCCCTCACCATCGAGGATATTGACCCTTCCTTTACGCAAGGAGCTCTGGCGCTTGCGCGAGCTGAACTTTTAAAAAAATTACGCCAGCAAGGTCTCGATCAGAAGAACAAACTTCTCCCCATGCCCGCATTTCCATTCCGCGTAGCCCTAATAACAGCCGAGGGATCCCGGGCCCAATCAGACTTTGAACACCAACTCACGTCGACAGGTGTTTTTTGCGGAGAACTGATTTTCATCCCATGCGCGATGCAGGGCGATAATGTACCCAAAAATGTCGTTTGGGCCATAAAAAAGGCGCAAGAAACGGCTGTTGATGTCATTGTTATTTGCCGTGGTGGCGGCAGTGCAGCTGATTTACGCTGGTTCGATGGCGAAGAGATCGCCATTGCCATTGCCAATGCTGGGGTTCCGGTCATCGCAGCAATTGGTCACCATGATGACACCTGTGTTGCGGAAGAGATTGCCAATTTGAGGGAAAAAACCCCGACTGCTGCCGCAGATAGAATTCTAGGTATTTTTACTGATACAAGATCCGCCATTAACGAAAAAGCCCACACACTAGCCGTCATCTTGGACCGCGAAATGACCCGCTTTGACCGGCAGCAGTTAGCCCTGAAAGAAAGGCTAGGAACAGCCCTTGAGCAGCTTTTCTCCGAGCATCAGCGCAGCCTCTTGCTCCGCACCATTGACCTCCAGCGGAACTTTGAGACTTTGGCTGGGCGTCAGGAATCTTTTTATATTTCAATCGCCGCTCAAATTAATCACACTGCCAATCAGGCCCTTCAAAAGCTATCGGAGTCCCTGTTTGGTTTGAATCAGCGTCTCACACAACTTGACCCAAAACCATGGTTGAAAGAAGGCTGGACACAACTCGTGGTCGGCGGAAAAAAACTAATATCGATTCACGACGGTCAAATTGGCGAAACATTAACCGCACGAGTCGTTGATGGAACTCTCACACTAAAAATTACTGATAAATCGATCAGAACGAAAGGTAGCAATGATGGCAAAGCACGAGAGTAAGGGCAAATCAACTGCAAAGGCTGACAGCAAGAGCTATCAGGCCATGCTCAACGAACTAGACGAAATCGTGCGCGAGGTTAGCCAAGGAAAACTTGATCTTGACGATGTCGTCGGCAAAATAGAACACGGTTATGAATTAATCGCAACCATGCGCCAACGTCTCGATCAAACAAGGGCGAAGGTTGAGAAACTGCGAGTTGACTTTGAAGC
>JBIJBX010000167.1:0-5588 GCA_044344995.1 Oligoflexales bacterium
TCCAAATCGACAAAGACAGATAAGCGTGAAGATGATGCCGAGGATGACCAAGACGAGGAAGATCTGCCGTTTTAATAGACTCCAAATAGATCTTGAGAACGATTCTCAACTGCGATAGGTTTTGGTGCGTCCAACACCGGTTTTCTTATTGTCCCGTAGGCCAGAATGAACCTTAAAGTTTCCCCCATCGGCATACCACTGAGGGTCTTAAAAATCACCTCTGCTGACAGCGACGATGCCATCAGTCGGCGGCTGATGGAACTTGGTTTTATTGAAGGTGCCATTGTCGAAGTCAGGCATAGTGCACCGTTTTTTGGAGACCCCCTTGCGGTTATGGTGCGAGGCATGCTGGTGGCACTTAGGCATTACGAGGCCGAACGAGTCCACGTGGAATCTGAATTCCATGAGTCAAAAGCCCAACCATGAACGAGATCTTTTTTTGGTGAACTATAAATGACAGACACGAATTATCCTGTTGTCGCATTAGCCGGCGCCCCAAATGCAGGGAAGTCTGTTCTCTTCAATGCCCTAACAGGGCTTAATCAAAAAGTTGCAAATTACGCCGGCGTTACCGTCGAAAAAAAATCTGGATTATCCCCTGTATGGAATGGTCGACGATTCGTGTTTTCAGATCTTCCAGGTATTTATAGCCTCGATCCTGTCAGCTTGGATGAAAAAGTAGCGATCGATATTTTGATGGCTCAGGGGCTAGCTGCAGGCGATAAATCTCCCGACTTAATCATTGCGACTCTTGATGCTTCTAATCTCGAGAGAACCCTTGGTTTAGCCCTGGAACTAAAAGATATCGGCCTACCGATGATCATTGTGCTCAACATGATGGACTTAGCCCAGCGCCGCGGATTGAAAATTAATGCCAACACCATCGCCAGAGAGCTAGCCTGCCCGGTGATACCGATGATTGCCACCCACGGTGATGGCATTGCGGCGCTAATGGCGAAAATCGATCAACTGGCGCCAAAAAATCTCGCCTCAAATGAGAAGGAAACCCAAAAACCCAAACCGGTTTGGCAACGCCCGACACCCGAAGCAATAAAAGCACGCTTTGACCACGTCGATGAAATTTTAGCTAAGGCCGTTGAAAGCGCCTCAAAATCTGATCAACTGTCTTGGAAAATTGATAAAATTCTACTCCATCCACTATGGGGTAGCCTCGTCTTGGCGACGATCTTGTTGGCTTTATTCCACTCGGTTTTTACTTGGGCAACACCCCTTGCCGATACGCTCGATTCCTTGATCACGCTCATGAAAGATCTGGTTAAAATTTCCCTACCACCTGGAATGACGCGCGACCTGATCTCTGAGGGCATATTAAGTGGTGTTGGTAGCGTCGTGGTATTTCTTCCGCAAATATTGATGCTATTTTTGTTTATCAATTTGCTGGAAGGCTCGGGCTACATGGCTAGAGCCGCTTTCATGCTTGATCGCGCAATGTATAAGGTGGGCTTGCAGGGGCGCAGTTTTGTGCCTCTTCTGAGTTCTTTTGCTTGCGCTATCCCTGGCATTATGGCCACCAGAACGATTCGTGACGACCGGGACCGAATCACAACGATCCTGGTGGCACCTTTAATTACTTGTAGTGCTCGACTACCGGTTTATACATTGCTCGTTAGTGCATTTGTTTCAGCCGAAAGTGAATGGTTCGGCATAAAAACCCAGGCATGGGTGATGTTTGGATTATTTCTTGCCGGAGTTGCTAGCGCATTTATGGCTGCGAGCGTTAGCCAACTGCTAGGTAAGCGCAAACAGCAAACAGCTTTTATGCTAGAACTTCCATCTTATCGCTGGCCGCACTGGCGTTATGTGGGTATGGCCATCTGGCATCGCGCTTTGGCATTTATCCAGCGCGCCGGTACAGTGATTCTTGGTCTTAGTGTTTGCCTGTGGTTTTTGAGTAATTATCCCAAGCCTCCTGCAAACCCTACCGAGCCGGCAATTCACTACAGTGCGGCAGCCACAATCGGCCGAGCCATTGAACCACTTGTTAGACCCATTGGTTTTGACTGGAGAATTGCGACTGGCCTAGTCCCCGGCTTGGCGGCACGCGAGGTTATGGTTAGTTCCTTGGCGACGGTGTTTGCCGTGGAAATGACGGACGATGAATCCAGCTCCGAGAAGAGCTTGAAAGAAAAACTTCGTCAAACGTGGCCCCCAGCGACGGCCTTCGCCTTGATCGCATGGTATATTTTCGCCCCGCAATGTATTTCGACGCTTGCAGCAGTCAGGCGAGAAACAGGCGGCTGGAGGTGGCCCCTCATCCTTTTCTTATACACCCTGGCTTTGGCATGGATGGCGGCGTTTGTGACTTTTAGGCTATTCAGCTAAAATAAGACGTTGATTCAGGATTTTACAGCAACAAAGTGTCGTTACTGACAACAAGTCCCTTTCGTTGTTGAGCGATGAGTTGGACGAGGTTGTTTGTTTCGGAGGCCAGAATGTCCATTTTCAGAAAACATCAAACCCTTTCGCTTCTTCTGATGGCGAGTGTTCAAGCGACGGCTGTTTTCGCAAAAACCGCAGAAAAGCCCGCAGCTCAAAATTCTGATCCATTGCCGAAAGGCTATGATGAAAGTTTTCAGACGGGTGATATTCCCAAACCCACAGCACCGGATTTAGATCCGGATAACCTCGGAGAGGAGGGTTTAAATCCGGATCAACTCCCCGAAATGAACCCGATGAATAACCCTGCCCTTGATAGTGAGCCTCGCGCCTACAGATTAGGGCTTTCCGCGTCCCTTTCGCTGCCCCACATGTTGAATTTCGCACTTGAATCGATGATCGGCAGTAACTTCTCGGTCTCTGTAAACTACGGCAATGTCACCCGCAGCTTAAACAACGTGGACGTATCCCTGAAACATCAAGACATCAGACTGCGCTGGTTTCCATATAGTTCGTCTTTTTTTGTCGGCTTAGGACTGGGTCAGCATCAACTCACAGGCGAACTTGATCGCACTATTAAGACGACCGCACAGAGTCAAGCCGTTTCGGCACACGGCAAGTTAAATGCTTCAGCCACCTACGCTGTGCCGCACGTCGGTTGGTTTTCTATTTGGGACAGTGGGTTTGTTGTCGGTTTTGACGTGGGATACCTGTTCCCAGGCAACACTAAGTCGACATTTTCTCACACGTTCAAGGATGCGCCAGCTGGGACTGAGACCACACTCACCGAATCAGCTGACTTTAAAAAACTTAAGAGTGACCTTGAAGACTCGGCAAAGAAACACGCATCAAGACCCACACCCTTCACCTCACTTCTTCGCCTCGGCTGGATGTTTTAGAGACTCCCTGCCAATTTAACTTTGCACACATAGTAAAAACCGCCTCCTTTGACTTACGTCTAGGAGGCGGTTTTTTGTGTTGGATTTCAATTGGCGCGACGGAGGTTATTTCTTTGTCGCAGCCGCAACAGCTGGCGCTTTTGCCATGGCAGCCGCTTTATTTGCAGTTGCTTGCTGAGTATTACCCGCAAGCGTAGCTCCTTTGGTAGCTGCTGTATCAGTTGTTGCGGTTGTCGACTCAGTTTTGGAGCCGTTGCGTGAAACGCCGTAGGCCTTCAAGACTTCTATCTCAACATTTTTCATCATTTCTGGATGTGTCTCAAGGAACTCCTTGGCATTCTCCCGGCCCTGGCCGATGCGCTCCTCTTTGTATGAGAACCATGATCCACTCTTCGCGACAATGTCCTTGGCTACAGCTAAGTCGAGAACATCACCAGAACGCGATATGCCTTTTCCAAACATAATATCGAACTCAGCTTGTTTAAATGGTGCAGCCATCTTGTTCTTAACGACCTTGACGCGGGTCCTGTTACCAACAACCTCTTCTTCAGATTGTTTGATCGAAGCAATTCTTCTGACGTCTAAACGAACACTTGAATAAAACTTCAAGGCATTACCGCCAGTGGTCGTTTCGGGATTGCCAAACATTACACCGATTTTCATACGAATCTGGTTAATAAACACAACAGAGCAGTTAGAACGTGCAATCGTCCCAGTCAGCTTACGCAGAGCTTGGCTCATCAGTCGAGCTTGCAAGCCCATATGGGAATCCCCCATCTCACCTTCAATTTCAGCTTTTGGAGTAAGGGCCGCCACCGAATCCACAACGACCAAATCCACGGCGCCGGAACGAACCAACATATCAACTATTTCCAACGCCTGCTCACCAGTATCAGGCTGGGACACCAACAGCTCATCAATATTCACGCCCAACTTTTTGGCATAAACAACATCAAGAGCATGCTCGGCATCCACGAATGCCGCAACGCCACCAGCTTTTTGTATTTCGGCAACCACGTGCAGGGTCAGTGTTGTTTTACCGCTGGACTCAGGACCATAAACTTCAACGATTCGACCCTTAGGTATCCCGCCGATGCCTAGCGCGATATCTAGGGAGAGCGCGCCAGTTGAGACCGCCTCAATGGGGTCAGCGTACCCACCTTTGCCAAGGCGCATGATGGAGCCCTTGCCAAACTGCTTTTCGATTGCTCCAACCGCGGCTTCTAATGCCTTTGATCTCTCGCCGTTAGTTGTATTTGTGCTAATCATAAAGAACCTCCATTTTCGTAGCTATTTTAGCTAGATTTAACTGCTGTGGGTGCTTCCCTAAACCCTACTCTCTCTCAACTGTCGTTACAACAGTATTAAGACTATACCATAAATTTGTCTGGTAAAGTCAAGCTTTCAAAAATCTCTTCACATTCAGTCTGTCCCCAAGTCGCCGATACCAGCACTATAGCCTCGCGCATTTACAGGTGAATTTATGTTCTCTCGGCGCTTAATTTTTTCTTTGTGTCTGGTCACTCCAGTGATGCTACTGCTGGTCGACGAAGTCTATGCAAAAAATGGTCAACCATCGCCTGCACAAAAGATAATCGCAAAAGATAAACCTCTGCCCAAAATTTTGATCCTCCCATGGCAAACACCCAGCGTCGATCCAGATTCTCTTCGACTAACTAAGCAGGCGAGAAATGCCGTCACAAGCAAACTAAAAGAAACCTTTGCGCCAACAGCTGAATCCCTAGATAAGCTGACCGACAAACAATTACTAACAACAGCTTTAACCGACGATCTGCAAAAAGTTTTTGCCGATCCCAACACCACGGCCCAAAGCGCGATCGCGATCATTCCACTTTGGACTCATGTTCATGACTATGAACTACTTGGTTTACTGGCGGTCGACGCATACTCCAATGGTATTCGCTATTTCGCACACAAACTCATACCGCGGGAGCAGCTTCTTGAAGCCTACAAGAATAAAAACGTCGAGAGCATTTTTGGGCAGGAATTTACGTCGTTTTCATCCCTGATAAAAACGGACAATCTGCCTCCCCCCCCCGAGGAATTAGCCGTCATCGTTCGCGAACAAGCTGCAAGTCGACGTATCAATGAAATCGATCGAACGACTCTCAACCTTCTTTTGGGTTATCAACTTGCAACTGAAAAAGGGCCCATGTCCTTCACTTTGACGAATCCCTACGCCCCAGAACTGCTCGCGGCTATTCACCGCGTTCACAACTTGAAACAAATTATGCGAAAACCAAATCGGATCAGCTTCACCAAAATCACTTA
>JBIJBX010000317.1:0-4159 GCA_044344995.1 Oligoflexales bacterium
GACGGTACGTTGATTCCAAGAATCGCAGCGATTGGAATCTCTGATATAGCTGGTAACGTGAACTCTAGTGCTATGACCGCCAGTGAGACAGTCAGCTACTCGGCGTCACCGTTTACGGTCACGGTTGAACAAGCCTCTGGTCAATCTGATCCCGTTGCTGCGACACCGATAAACTTCACAATCGTCTTCTCAAAATCCGTTGGATCCAATAGCTTTACAACGGCTGACATTGTTCAAAACGGTAACGCATCTGGTATCACATGGTCTCTCAATACAACTGATAATACCACATGGACTTTGTCGGCCACAGCAGTTGCGGTCTCTGGTACAGTGATACCATCGATTGCTGCGAACTCTGTCGTAGATACTTTCAGCAACCAAAACGCTGCGTCAACGTCCATTGATAATACCGTAACTATGGATACGACGGCGCCAACCCTGGCGTTTGCGTCGGTCACCCCAGCTAGCCCAAGTAATTCACTAACCCCTGTGGTCCTTGGAACATCATCTGAAACGTCAACTGTGACCCTATACTTCGATGCGTCATGTTCGACGCCAAGATCTGCAAGTCAAGCCAACACGATCTTTGCGAGCCCTGGTATTACCCTGACTAGCAATTTGGCGGCAAACGCCGTCACGGCGATCTACGCTCGCGCGGTTGACGGTCTTGGCAACGTCTCAGCATGTACGAAGATGCTGGACTACACCCACGACGGCACGGCACCGACGATTACAAATGTGAACTCGTCGCTCGCAAGTGGCAGCTACAAGGCTGGCCAAGTGGTACCGATTCAGGTGACCTTCTCCAAAGCCGTCAGCGTTACAGGAACGCCGCAGTTAACGCTAGTTACCGGTGCGTCAAATACGGCTGTTAACTACAGCAGTGGTTCAGGAACAACAACGCTAGTATTCAGTTATACAGTCTTTGCCGGCGAGAATACGACGAAGCTTGATTATGTGAGTGCATCGGCACTGGGCCTAAATGGCGGCACAATCAGAGATACTATCGGCAACAGTGCAACCTTGACGCTGCCTGCTCCAGGAGCAGCCGGAAGTCTTGGCGGAAACAAAACATTAGTGATCGATACGGTGAGCCCAACCGTTTCATTTACCTCCATTACACCGACTTCGCCAGGATCGAGTCAGACGCCGCAAGTGGCTGTAAACATATCAGAAGCAACCCAGTCCATGCAGTTATTCACCGATGGTGCTTGTACAACGTCGGCGTCGGCATCGACAGCGGGCGTATCGGGAGCTAATACCATAACAACGTCGACGCTAGCAGCGAATGTTGGAAGCTCCATCTACGCTAAAGTCAGAGATGTTGCAGGCAATGACTCGGCTTGTGCGCTGATGACATCCTATATACATGATGGCAATGTACCGACTGTTTCTTCGGTCACATCGTCGTCGGCTAACGGCACTTATAAACTTGGTCAGACGATTCCAGTTAATATCACGTTTAGTGAGAATGTTACGGTGACGGGTACGCCGAGGCTGACGTTAGCCACTGGCGGTGGAGCTCTAAATGCTGTTGTCAACTATGCCAGTGGTTCTGGTAGCAACGTACTGACATTCAGTTACACAGTAGGGCTTGGACAATCCTCGGCGGATCTTGACTATGCATCCACATCAGCCCTTGTTCTTAACGGTGGAACGATCAACGATGCAGCTGGCAACGGTGCAAACTTGACCCTGCCAAATCCAGGCGGAGCTTCAAGTCTCGCAGGACAAAAAGCTATAATTATCGATACGGCGCCTCCAACCCTTGCCTACGTCTCGGTATCCCCAGCTTCACCGGGCACAAGTCGCACGCCGACCGTAACACTTACAACAACTGAAGCGGCAACGGTCACACTTTATAGTGAAAGTGGCTGTTCAACGGCTATCTCGAACGCTACGTCATTGAATACGGGTGCTGGCCAGACCATTACAACTTATACGCTCGCTGCCAACGGCTCGACCTCGATTTATGCAAAAGGGGTCACAGCCCTTGGTAATACAACATCATGCACAAGCATGGTAACTTACCTCCATGATTCCGCGCCTCCTACTGTTTCATCTTTTGTGAGAGCTGTTGGTCAGCTGGCGAGCACAAACTCAGTGCCGATGAATTTCACTTTGACATTCTCTGAGGCGATTAATCCTTCAAGCCTTACAGTCACGGACTTCTCTAATGCGGGTACTGCAACGGGCGTAACTTGGAACGTCACGAATTCTGGTAATAATCAAACATTCACGGTATCTGCGACCTCATCAGGAACAGGCACCGTCTTACCACGCCTCGCCGCGGCTGCTGTCACTGATGTTGCTGGCAACGCGAGTACTGCGGCGACAGACTCCACCGAGCTAGTGACTTATTCTCCAGCGGCACTGTCTGTGACGCTTAATCAAGCCGTTGGTCAGGGTGATCCAGTGAATACCTTGCCAATTACATTTACCGTCGTATTCTCACAAGCTATCAACCCGGCGTCGTTTGCGACTAACGATATTGTGCATACGGGTGGGGCTTCGGGAATTTCCTGGACCCTCAACACGGCAGACAACATTACATGGACGTTGCAGGCGATTTCCATGACGGGTGCCGGTTCTGTCATTCCGACCATCGCGGCAAACACGGTTGTTGATACGTTTGGTAACGGAAACTCAAGCTCCATTGGCACCGATGGAAGCGTTACATATGACAATGTGGCGCCGACCATATCGTTCGCATCCATTAGCCCATCCAACCCAGCTGCAACCCTCACGCCAACAGTTCTTGGGGCAGCATCTGAGGCGTCGACAGTCGCCCTGTACTATGACGCACTTTGTGAAACCCCACGTTCTGGGAGTGTTGCGAATACGGCTTTTGCTTCGCCAGGTATCACGTTAACGTCAAATGTGAACTCTAATACAACAACAATCATCTACGGTAAGGCTATTGATCCAGCGGGTAACATCTCAAGTTGTACAAACCTTGTGACCTACACGAACGACAGTGCCGCGCCAACCGTCACTAACGTGACTTCAAGCCTGGCAGACGGCACATATAAAGCCGGCCAGTCAATCCCAGTGACGATAACGTTCTCTAAAGTGGTTACAGTCACAGGCAACCCCCAAATGACACTGGCGACGGGCGGTGCAAATACTGTCGTCAACTACGCAAGTGGATCTGGTACGAATGCCTTAACCTTTAATTACATTGTCGCCGCAGGTGATACGTCCGCTAAACTTGACTATGTGAACACGTCGTCTCTGGCCTTGAATGGTGGCGCGATCAGGGACGCTCTTGGAAATAACGCTAACCTGACACTACCAGGTTCAGCGTCAGCTGGTAGTTTAACGGCCAATAAGAATTTAATCATCGACACGACAGCTCCAGTGACTGCACTGGTTGCTGCAAGCTCGACAATATCTGGAACGACTCAAACGCCAAGCATCACGGTTAGCGTAAGCGAAGCGACATCGGTCCTTAGGCTCTTTAGCGATGCTGCCTGCTCCGTGACTGCTTCTGGCGCCGCTGCCGGCAGTGCTGGTAACAATACGATTGTGACAACGTCTCTGGCTGCTAACGCGACCACAAGTCTCTTTATTAGGGCAACTGACCTGGTTGGTAACGTTTCTGGATGTACGTCTATTGCAACTTATACCCATGATGGTATGGCACCGAGTGTTACGTCCGTAAGTTCAACCAGTAATAACGGCACCTATAGTGCTGGCACAGTCATTGGCGTCACCGTCACCTTCTCGGAAGCTGTTGCGGTTACCGGTACGCCACAATTGACCCTTGCCACCGGTGGCGCCGGTACAGTTGTCAACTACGTTTCGGGTAGTGGAACAGCAGTACTTCTTTTTAACTACACGGTGGCCGCTAATCAAAGTGCAAACCCTCTCGAGGTCAGCTCGACTTCTGCTCTTACACTCAATGGCGGAACAATCAGGGACCTTGCCGGGAACACGTCATCATTGACGCTGCCAAATCTTGGTGGCGGCTCCAGTTTGTCTGGTCAAAAGGCGCTTGTGATCGATACATTAGCCCCAACAGTAACTTATGCGTCCATAGCACCAGCGACCACAAGCAATACTCAGGTCCCAACGGTTACATTCAGCTTGTCTGAAACATCGACAGTCACATTGCACAGTGAATCCACTTGTACCTCGCCGATTTCAAATGCTGTTG